>JAUZPC010000320.1 GCA_030706105.1 Bacteroidota bacterium
GGCAAAAACCGCTTTCTGGTTTCTGCTTATTGGTTTTAACTTGCTGTATTTTCCAATGCTGATTATGGGCTGGCTGGGGATGCCAAGAAGATATTATTCATACCTGCCTGAATTTCAGCCATTCCATGTTGCTTCAACAATCGGTTCCTGGATCCTTATTACAGGCCTGATTATCCTTTTTGCCAATTTAATTATTGCATTGAGGAAAGGGAAAATTGTGGCAGAAAAAAATATTTGGGGCGGTGAAACCCTTGAGTGGCAGACGGCTACTCCTCCCATTGTAGAAAACTTTGAAGAAATTCCGGTCGTTGAATCTGGATTTTATGAGTATAAACAAAATAATATTCAGCTTGTGGAGGAGGACATAAATAAATGATATCATCGCCGGAAAACACTGCCGCAGTAAATATACACAGGGATGACATCGGAACACGTATGGGTATATGGCTTTTCCTTTTTACTGAACTGCTCCTATTTGGCGGTATGTTCTTTATATATTCCATTTACAGATTTCTGCATCAAAATGAATTTCATCTTGCAGCATTGGAGCTTAACGTAATTGTCGGCACTTTTAATACTGCAATACTTTTAACCAGCAGTTTAACAATTGCTCTTTCTATTGCGGCTATTCAAAATGACAATAAAAAACTTTCTGTAATTCTGCAAATTATGACACTTGTTTTAGGTGCAGCTTTTCTTGTGAATAAATACTTTGAGTGGATGGCCAAAATAAATCATGGAATTTACCCCGGCTCTGATTTACTGCTGTCTAAAAAACCGGGTGAAATTTTATTCTTTGGACTATATTATGTGATGACGGGTCTACATGGACTCCATGTTATTATTGGAATGGTATTAATTGCCGTTATGCTAAGACTGACTGTCCGTAATAAAATTGATTCAAATAATTTTGTCCGTTTGGAGGCCGCAGGACTATATTGGCACTTGGTAGATATTATCTGGATTTTCTTATTCCCATTATTTTATCTTATTACTTAGGATTGCTGTATGGAAAATATGCCGGAGCAAAATCAGAAAAAAAATAATACAGGCTATACAAAATATATCTTAGTCTGGTTTACCTTAATTATTCTTACCGGGCTGACTGTATCATTGGCCGGTATGGATTTAGGACGGATAACTGTGGCAACTGCATTATTAATTGCTTCGATAAAATCTTCTCTGGTGCTCTCAGTCTTTATGCATCTGAAATCAGAACAAAAAGCTTTTAAGGTTTTTGTTCTTGTCGCCTTGTTTTTTATTGTCGTTTCATTTGTGCTGCTGTTCAGCGATTATTCTTCTTATTAGCAAGGATTACTTATGTTTGCTCAAGCAACAAATTATGTTAAAGATGTTAATGCCACTTTTGTTTTTATTACAGCAATATGTGTCTTTCTATTATTACTGATCACTTTTTTGATGCTGTATTTTGTATATAAATACAATAAGAAAAGAAATAAAAAAGCTGAAAATATTCATGAGCATACTGTACTGGAGGTTATCTGGACTGTTATTCCTACAATCTTAGTCCTTTTTATGTTCTGGTATGGATGGACTGACTATAAAAAATTTACTGATGTCCCTAAGGATTCAATGGTAATTGAAGTTACGGGAAGGATGTGGCAGTGGAGTTTTACTTATCCTAATGGCCTTTCGTTAGATACTTTATATGTCCCTCTTAAAAGAAACATCAGGCTTAATCTGAAATCTCTGGATGTTAATCATTCCTTCTATGTGCCTGCTTTCAGGGTTAAAAAAGATGTGCTTCCCGGAAGAAAAAATTACATATGGTTTAATGCAGATGAGCTTGGTTCTTACGATGTCGCCTGCTCTGAATATTGCGGTTTAAGGCATTCATATATGTACACAAAGGTGGTTGTTATGCCCCCTGCTGAATGGGAAATCTTTATTACAAAAAAACTTACCGAAATAAGTGGTAATAATAAGTCCGATTCACTGAAGACTAACCCGGATTCAAGTATTCAGAGAGAAACAAAATGACAGAGAAACTAAAAATACTTGGTGAACTTACTAAAATACGAATAACTGTTTTTGTTACACTTACTACCGTTTTCGGATATATATGCAAAGCTGAAACTATAGATACTGGTATCATACTTCCTGTAATAGGTATCCTGTTTTTAGCATGCGGCTCGGCTGTAATTAACCATATACAAGAGCGCAAGACTGATGCTCTTATGGAAAGAACAAAAAACAGACCACTCCCTTCAGGCCGGATCACTTTAATAAATGCCGTTATGTTGGCGGTAGTATTGTCGCTAATTGGTGTTACGCTGCTGATGATTGGTGCCGGAGTTATTGGTGTAGCTCTCGGGTTGCTAAATTTAGTTTGGTATAACCTTATATATACACCTCTAAAAAAACGAAATGCTTTGGCTATTATTCCCGGTTCACTTGTAGGAGCAATACCGCCTGCGGTAGGCTGGGTAGCAGCCGGCGGATATTTGCTGGATCCGCAAATCATTATCCTTTCTTTTTTCTTCTTTATTTGGCAAATTCCACATTTTTGGCTTCTCCTTTTAGCTTTAAGTAAAGATTATGAAAAGGCCGGTTTCCCAACTCTTACAAAGTTATTTTCTACTGAGCAACTTGCCAGAATAACTTTTGTATGGATCGCTTCAACTGCTGCTACTGCCGTTCTTATTCCCTTATTCGGAGTTATTAAATTTAATGCGGTAGCCGGTATTATATTCCTTTTGGGTATTTGGCTTACAATAAAAGCAGTGTTCTTATTAAAACCGGATATTAATAAGAACAATTTCGGGACGGCATTCAGAGAGATAAACATTTTTGTCGTGTTGATAATTATTCTGCTTTCAATTGATAAATTACTAATCTACTTTTAACATAAGAGGATAAGATGGAGTTACTTGATAAATTTGTACTACCACAATCTGCTGAACATATCCAGCTATTGCATTATATGGTTATTGTAGTGCTTGCTTTGTCTATCCCTTTTCTAAGTGTGATGCTGTGCGGTACGCTTATTTCTTATTTACATAAGCGAAAAGATAATGCAGTTTCAAAGGCACATTCTGAGCGATTTGCGCTAAACGTAATAAACATTATAACCGTAAATAAAAGCATTGGCTTTGTGCTTGGTGTATTGCCTCTGTTTGCCGTTATATTAATTTATCTTCAATTACTGCATACTTCCGGCTCCATTAGTCTGATATTATTAATAATTTCATTTATCTTCATTGTTACGGGAATTATCTCTGCATATACCTATAAGTACTCATTAAATTATTCAGATATATTTAATAATTTGAGAGATTTCAGCTCAGGGAACAATGAAATATCAAACGAACTTTCAGGAGCTCAGAAGGGAACAAGTAAGTTATCATTTACTTCAGCTAAATATGCAATCTCATGTTTGTTTATAGGAACCTACATTTACATCGCAGGTATTACTATTGCCGGTACACCGGAAGAATGGCAGCTATCATCAATCTTCTCAATGTTTAGCATAAATATAATATTAAGGTATCTGGAGTTTATTGCAATTGCATTTTCGTTTACCGGTGCCGCCTTCCTTTTTTACTTTTTCGTCTGGGATGGCGGAAAGGAAGTAGAAGATGCTCCATATTATTTGTTTGTAAAAGAAACAGTTGTAAAGATTACATTTGTACCTGCATTGATACTTCCAATTTTGGTATTGTTAAATCTTTTTATATTGCCAAAAACTTCTTTGTCCGGTTCCGTTTTCTTTTATATCGCAGTGGCAATAATACTGTTATTATTTGTGTATGTGTTCCTTTATTCTATAATAAGAGACTCTAATGTTAAAGTTAGCGCATTGTTATTCATAGCAATGTTTTTCGTTACAGTGTCCCTTATAGCAAAAGATCAGTTGGCAATCAGTAACGCTACACAATTACATTCCGTTATTTTAAATGCAAAGTATGATGAATATATAAAAACAATTAAGGGAGAAGAGGGGACTGTTGAAATGAGCGGAGCAGAAGTCTATCAGGTAAGATGCTCATCATGTCATAAATTTGATGTAAAACTTGTCGGCCCGCCGTATAAACAGAC
>JAUZPC010000321.1 GCA_030706105.1 Bacteroidota bacterium
AGCTGCTTCAGTTAAAAGCGGGCTGCCTTTATTTGTTGGATCTTATCCTATTACCCCTGCTTCAGAAATTTTACAGTATTTAAGTAACTATAAAAATTTTGGTGTTAAAACATTTCAAGCTGAAGATGAGATATCCGGTATTACCTCTGCTATTGGCGCTTCATTTGCCGGATGCCTGGCTATTACTAATACAAGCGGTCCCGGTTTGGCTCTTAAAACTGAAGCAATTGGTCTTGCTGTAATGACAGAGCTTCCACTTGTAATAATTGACGTTCAAAGAGGCGGGCCAAGTACAGGTTTACCTACTAAAACCGAACAAGCAGATTTACTTCAGGCAGTATATGGTAGAAACGGAGAATGTCCTGTTGCCGTTATTGCTGCCAGTACACCAAGTAATTGCTTTGATATGGCTTTTGAGGCCTCACGGTTGGCCGTTAAATATATGACTCCGGTTATTCTTCTGACTGATGGCTATTTAGCTAATGGTTCCGAGCCTTGGAAAATTCCTCTTGTCTCCGAACTTCCTGATTTCAAAGTTGAATTCCGTACAAACCCGGAAGGATTTGCTCCATATTTGAGAGACGAAAATCTTGCCCGTCCTTGGGCTAAACCGGGGACTCCTAATTTAGAACACAGAATTGGCGGCTTGGAAAAAGCTAATATAAGTGGTAACGTAAATTATGAGCCTGATAATCATGATGAAATGATCAGATTAAGAGCTCAGAAAATTAAAAATATTCAAAATGATATACCCGATATAATAGTAGAAGGCGAACAAGAGGGTGAACTTTTAGTATTAGGGTGGGGCGGTACTTTTGGCGCCATTAAAGAATCAGTCCTTAAAGTTAGGGAAAAAGGTCTTAAAGTATCCCAGGCTCATTTAAAGTATATAAATCCAATGCCGAAAAATTTAGGCAAAGTATTAAAACAATTTAAAAAGGTTTTAATTCCGGAAATCAATTTAGGACAATTGGCTGTATTAATTAAAAGTGAATATCTGACTCCTGTAATTCAATTCAACGTTGTTCGGGGGTTGCCATTCAGGACGTCCGATATAGAAGAAAAGATTATTGAAATATTAAAAGGTGAAAACAATGGCTGATGCTGAATTAATAAATAAAAGTAATTATACTGCAAAGGATTTTGTATCAAACCAAGATGTAAGATGGTGTCCAGGTTGTGGAGATTATTCTATTTTAGCAATGGTTCAAAGATCATTTCCAGAATTATATAATATCGAAAAAGAAAAAATTGTTTGGATATCAGGCATCGGTTGTTCTTCCAGATTCCCTTATTATATGGAAACATACGGTTTCCATAGTATTCATGGCAGAGCTGCTGCAATTGCTACAGGTGTTAAGGTTGCAAATCCTGATCTTTCAGTATGGGTTGCTACAGGTGATGGTGATTTATTAAGCATTGGAGGTAATCATTTTATCCATGCTTGCAGAAAAAACATTGATATAAAAATTCTCTTATTTAATAATAGAATTTACGGCTTAACAAAAGGTCAGTATTCCCCAACATCAGAAAAAGGAAAAGTTACTAAAACCTCTCCTTATGGTAGTATTGATTATCCATTTAATCCGGTTTCACTTGCTTTAGGCTCAGAGACTACTTTTGTTGCAAGAACTTTAGACAGAGATACTAAACATTTGCAAGAGATGATTAAAAGAGCTGCTGCTCATAAAGGAACGGCCTTTATTGAAATTTATCAAAATTGCAGTATCTTTAATGACGGAGCTTTTGAAAAACTGACTGACAAAGAAACCAAGGATGATAATGTTCTTGTCTTGGAAAATAACAAACCTATGATATTTGGCAAGAACAAGGATAAAGGTATAAAGTTAGATGGAACAGTTCCTGTTGTTGTAGATTTATCTTCAGGTAAATATTCAATAAATGATGTACTTGTTCATAAGGAATCTGAAAAAATTCCTGTTATTTCAATGATTCTGGCACATTTAACTGATGATCCTGAAATGCCTACTCCTATTGGTGTAATTAAGCAAGTATCAAAACCTACATATGATGAGGGTATTGAAGCTCAAATCAATTTTGTAAAACAGTCCAAGGGTCCGGGTGATTTGCAGAAAGTGCTGTTTAGCGGTAATACTTGGGAAGTTGAATAAAATATTAGAAACAAAAAAGCGGTTCATTTGAGCCGCTTTTTTAATAATCTACTAAACTTAAACATTAATTCATTATATCTTTTATTTCATTATAATATTTAGTCGAATAGTTCTCGGAAATATCCTGAGTTTTTGCTTCAGTAATTATTCTAATTATTGGTTCAGTATTAGATTTTCTGAAATGTACCCAATGATCCGGGAAATCAATTCTTAAACCATCTTCAGTATTAATATTTTCGTTTCTATATACATCAATAAGTTTTTTTATTACTTCATCAGGCTTAATATCCAGCAAATCAATCCTTTTCTTAGAATAGAAGTAGGAGGGCAGAGTGTCTCTCAATTCAGAAATACTACCTCCAAATTCCAATAAATGCTGTAAAGTAATTGCAATACCAACCAGAGCATCACGACCATAATGGAGTTCCGGATATATAACCCCGCCACTTCCTTCTCCACCAATTATTGCGTTTACTTCTTTCATCTTTTTTACAACATTAGCTTCACCTACTGGAGAGCGATATATATTACAGCCATATGCCTTTGCAACATCTTCAACTGCGCGTGTAGTAGAAAGATTAACAGCAACTGCTCCTTTTTCTTTAGATAATATAAACTTAACAGCTTGAGTTACAGTATATTCTTCGCCAAATGGAACACCTTCATTTGTAATTAGAACTAATCTATCAACATCAGGATCAACTACAATTCCCAAATCAGCATTGTTAGCTTTAGTTACCTTCATAATTTCTGTTAAGTTCTCAGGAATGGGTTCCGGCAGTCTTGGGAATATACCAGTCTTTTCGCAGCTCAATTCAATTACGTCACAGCCAAATTCTTTTAATAGTTGGGGTATTACATACACTCCGGCTCCGTTAACACAATCTACTGCAACTTTAAATCTTCTTTTTCTAATAGCTTCAAGATTTATATGTTTTAATTTTAGCACATCGTCCATATGTCTGCGGAGAGCTTTTTCGCTTACTTCAAGTTTACCTATTTCATCCCAACTTTTAAAGTTCTTTTCACTTTCATTTATAATATTAGACAGGATTTGGTTTTCCTCAGGTGTCATAAACTGCCCGGTACTATTTAACAATTTTAACGCATTCCATTTATTTGGATTATGGCTTGCTGATATTGCTATTCCTCCCTGAGCTTTCAAGGTTTTTACAGTATACTGCACAGTAGGGGTGGGAACAATACCTATATCAATTACATTTAATCCTTTTGCCAATAAAGTTCCAATTGTAACGGAATTAACCATTTCGCCGGTAATTCTTGCATCTCTGCCAACAACAACAGTACCTTTTCCTACAAAATCAGCATAAGCTGATGCATATTTTACTAAGATATCCGGATCTAATCCGTCACCAACAATTCCTCTTATACCGGAAATACTAACCATTAAGGTAGGCATTTAAATTCCTATGTTTAATTTATTCAAAAATATTATATTTAAATATATAAAAACATTTTATTAAGTAAAATATTGTATTAGTGCATTATTTTAAATAAATGGTCTTATTCAAATATTATTAATTATGTTACTCAGTATAGTTTATGAAAACAATCGTTCTTCTTTGTATCTCAAATATCTTTATGACATTTGCCTGGTATGGTCATCTCAAATACCCTGATAAACCAATAATTTTGGTGATTTTTGCAAGCTGGGGAATCGCGTTATTTGAATATATTTTTCAAGTGCCTGCTAATAGGATTGGCGCTGAAAGATTTTCTGCAGCTCAGTTAAAGATTATTCAAGAGGTGATCACTCTTGTAGTATTCAGTATATTTTCTGTGCTTTACCTCAAACAGGAGTTTAAATGGAATTATTTAGTTGCATTTTCTTTGATGGTAGGAGCAGTCTTTTTTATTTTTAAATTCTGATAGCAGAAATAAATTGTCTTAAAT
>JAUZPC010000322.1 GCA_030706105.1 Bacteroidota bacterium
ATGACGCTAAACTGACTAATTATGGAATAAAACCGCTGGTAGTAATGGCCGCGCTTAAACCTCAGACAACAGTCGGATATGCGGGAGAGATAGATGATGGTAAATTAATACGTCCAATCCATATACCTGCAAGCTATAAAACAGAGCAGGATATTGCCAACCAAATTATCTATTCTGATCCTACAGGCAATGTAGTAAGAGTAAAAGATGTGGCTACAGTTGTTAGGGAATATGAGGATCCAAGCTCTTATATAAGGGTTAACGGCAAAAAGTGTTTATTGGTTTCCCTGGAGATGCAACAGGGTAATAATGTTGTTCATTATGGCAAGGAAGTAGGGAAGGAAATTGATAAATTCACAAAATCCCTGCCGGCTGATATTAAGATTGAAACAATATCAAACATACCTGATGCAGTTTCAAAGGCAATAACAAATTTTCTTAAAGAATTTGCAATATCAATTTGTGCAGTAATTTTAGTTACCATACTGCTTCTCCCAAGGAGAGTTGCCTTGGTCGCGGCATCAACCATTCCTATTTCCATACTTATAACGCTTGGTATCATGTGGATGGCAGGTATGGATTTGCAGACAGTTTCTTTGGCAGCATTGATTATTGTGCTCGGAATGGTGGTGGATAATGCCATAGTAATAATTGATAATTATGTGGAGAAGTTGGATAACGGCATTACACCTAAGGAGGCAGCATCTCAAAGTGTTACCGACCTTTTCGGCTCGGTCTTTTCCGCTACCTTAATTCTTATAGCATGTTTTTATCCAATGATAGCTTTTATGGCCGGTACTGCCGGAGACTTTGTGGGTTCGCTGCCTCTAACAATAACCATAGCGCTGGTAACTTCTTTATTTGTTGCCGCGGTTCTCGTCCCCTTGTTATGTTTTACTTATATAAAAATTGGTCTGAAGAATAATGTGGTAAAAGGGAAAAAGGCAGCGTTTCTAAATGCGTTGCAAAAATTCTATGATAACCTTGTAGAAAAAGCCTTTACAAAAAAGAAGCTTATAGTTCTCATAGGGGCATTATCGTTTATTGTCGGATTAATACTTCTGGCCATAACACCGCAGCAGTCTTTCCCAAGTGTGGAAAGAAATCAGTTTGCCGTGGAAGTGTATTTACCTGAAGGAAGTTCATTGCAGCAGACAGACTCCGTATTAAAAGATATTGAGGGATTGCTGCAGAAAGACTCCAGGGTAAAAGTAGTTACATCTTTTGTGGGAACAAGTTCGCCCCGTTTCCATACTCTTTATGCACCAAATTTCCCTTCAAAAAATTACGGGCAGTTGGTAGTGCTTACTGCATCAAATGAAGCAACAGTTGAAATACTTGATGAATACAGTAAAAAATATGCAAACAGATATGCAAAGGCAGATGTAAGATGGAAACAGCTTGAGATGACTCCTTCCAAAGCCCCTATTGAAGTAAGAATATTAGGCGATAGTATCAGTACAATAAAACAAGTTGCTAATCAGGTCGAGGATATTCTAAGAAAAACTGACGGAACATTCTGGGTTAGGACTGATTACAAAGAGCCTTTACAAACAGTTGATCTTGAGATTAAAAAAGATGAAGCTGCAAGACTTGGATATTCAAACACACTGCTCAATTATTCACTAATGGTTGGTACAAAGGGTTTCCCGGTTTCAACCGTTTGGGAGGGGGACTATCCTGTTGATGTTACTCTAAAGGTTGACAAAAAAATAAAGACAAGTGTTGATGATATAAAGAACCAATATGTAACCTCTCCATTCATGGTTTCCTCTGCACAGGTCCGCCCGATTGCTGATCTTCATGCAGGGTGGACAGAAGGAGAAATAATTCGCAGGAACGGTGTAAGAACTATTACCGTAACGGCGGATATTATTAGAGGAGTATATGCTTCTAATGTATTTAATAAGGCAAAGCCTTTAATAGATAACTTGAAATTGCCTGACGGTGTAAAGATGGAGTACGGTGGAGAGTATGATAGTAATATTGAATATATAACTCCTTTTTATTATGCTCTTGCAGTAAGTGTCGTACTTATTTTCCTGATACTGATGTTTCAGTTTAAAAATATTAAAACAACTCTATTGATAATGCTTACAATGCCGCTATGTATTTTTGGTGCGGCAACAGGCGTGCTTGTAACAGGATATGCATTTGGTGTAACGGCATTTATAGGGCTGATAGGCCTGATGGGAATGGTTGTACGTAACGGTATAATATATATATCATATGCAGAAGAGCTTCGCCATGAGCATGGTCTCTCACTTCAGGAAGCTGCCATATCAGCGGCAAAACGCAGGATGCGCCCTATATTTCTGACAGCAGCAGCAGCAGCCGTAGGCGTTATCCCGATGATTATGAGTAGGTCATCTCTATGGGGGCCTCTAGGTGCCGTAATATGTTTCGGACTTATCTTTGGTCTGGTTCTGTGCCTGCTTGTACTGCCGGTATTATATTATCTTTTCCACAGGAATGACTTTAATAAAGTTGAGGAGGTTGAAGCATAATGAAAAGAATAAATATTTATATCATATTGGCAGCTATATTGTGCGTTGGTCAAAATTATGCTCAAAATAGTATGACTCTTGAACAGAGTAAACAACTGGCATTGCAGAATAATGTTAAAAATAAAAACAGCAGGCTACAGATAGAAGCTTCGCGTCAAACCCGGAAGTCGGCGTTTACAAATTACTTCCCTTCCATAAGCGCAGGCGGAATGATTTTCGGGGCTCAAAAACCAATGATGGAGATGGAGAGTAAGGGGGGCAATCTCCCGGTATATGACGGGAATCCGGCTAACTTAGGTACTGCAACACAATTTGCATATTTTCCAAGTACCACAACGGCATTAATGAAAAAAGGCAAAGTGGGCTTTGTAAATGTTATACAGCCAATATTTGCGGGCGGCAGGATTATAAATGGTAATAAACTTGCTTCCTTGGGAGAAGAAGTAAGCGAGTACCAAAGCAAGCTGGCAAAGGATGAAACCCTGCTAAAAACAGAGCAGCAATATTGGCAGATAGTATCGCTTGAAGAAAAGACTAAGACCATTGCAAAATATGAAGAATTGCTGAATAGCCTGTTAAATAAAGTTTCAGATGCTTTTAATTCAGGTGTAGCTATGAAGAACGATGTGCTTAAAGTAAAACTGAAACTAAGTGAGGTCCTTCTTAATAAATCCAAGCTGGATAACGGCAGAAAACTTGCATTGATGGCTTTCTGCCAGCATATTGGAGTTCCATATGACTCAACTCTTAAAATGAAAGATGAGCTGGCAGTTAAGGATACTCCGCAAAGTTATTTTGTGGATAATTCAGAGTCCTTGCCCAAAAGGACAGAATACTCATTGCTGGCAAAATCAATTGAAGCAGAAAAGCTGCAGACAAGCATGAAGCTTGGCGAATTTCTTCCGCAGGCGGGGATAGGTGTAAGCGGAATGTATATGAAATTTGATGAAGGCAAAAGCCGTACTCTCGGCATGATATTCGGAACAGTCTCAGTACCTATTTCAGGGTGGTGGGGCGGATCGCATGATCTTCAGGAGAGAAGCTTAAAAGAACAAATTGCAGAAAACAATTTTAAGGATAATTCAGAACTGCTTCTTCTCCAGATGGAAAAAGGATGGCAGGACCTGAGCGATGCATATAAACAATATTTGTTGTGCATAGAATCAAAAGCTCAGGCAGAAGAGAACTTAAAAGTAAACGAAGACGGATACAAAAACGGATTGATAACAATATCCGATTTGCTGGAAGCACAGGCATTGCTGCAGCAGACTAAGGATAATCTTATTGATGCTGAAGCTTCTTATAAAACTAAAGCAGGAAGTTATTTGTCATTAACGGGCCGTGGCAGTTAAGGAAATATTTATTTGATTGATTGTGGGTAAATATTTGCAAATGAGTAATGATTAAGTAACGGTAATGCAAAACAAAAACCCCGGTAAATAGCCGGGGTTTTTTATTATCTAAAATTTTAATAAATTTAACTAACAGTTTTGAAAGGACAACTAAATGAATTTAATTATTCAAAATATCAGAAAAGA
>JAUZPC010000323.1 GCA_030706105.1 Bacteroidota bacterium
TCCGATTGTATTTTTCATTTTATTTAATTTAATCGTTGTTTTTAATTCTTGTAGTGGTTCCCTTCCTTTTTTAAGTTTGTCATTCAACTCCTTCAAGTTTCCAACTGCGGCTTCTATAATTCTACCAGCACATTGGCTTCCTGTCTTATAAATTGTATCTCGCTTTGGATTCTTACATCTTCTCCGAGCATCAATCCGCCGGTTTCCAGCGCGACATTAATGTTGATTCCCCAATCGCTGCGATTAATTTTTCCGCTCACAAAAAAACCTGCCTTTTCTTGTCCTTGTGGATCTTTCACTATTCCATTAAATTCCATATTGAGCTTTACCGGTTTTGTAACGCCTTTTATGGTCAAATTTCCATACAGGTTGAACGATTCGTCGTCTGTTTGCTCAATTCCTGTCGATGTAAACTTCAGCTGAGGGAATTTTTCCACTTCAAAGAAATCTGAATTGCGCAAGTGGGTATCCCGTTGTTCATTATTGGTAGAAATAGAATTCATTTCGGCTGTGAGATTAATGGTTGCCTTACTGAAATCCGTTTCTTCGGTTTCCACCTTTGCGCTAAAATTCTTGAACGCTCCGGAAACGTTACTGATCATAAGATGTTTGATTTTGAAAGTCAATTCACTGTGTACAGGGTCGAGTAACCATTTTGTTGTTTTCATTTTTTATTGTTTTTTGATTATTTAATGATGCAAAGATGTAGGCATGAAGTGCCCTTCTCCAATGACATTTGAAGGAAAAAACCCTTGACATTTGTCAAGAGCAATCATTAAAAATCCAATTATTTTTTTGCGGATTGGCTCCTTACCCTGCTTAAAGTTTCAGCAGATATACCGAGGTAAGATGCAATCATGTGCAGCGGCACACGATTGCTGATGGAAGGATATTTTGAAATAAAGTCGCTGTATTTTTCCTCAGCAGATAGAGATATGTTGACATGGATACGCTCCTGCAAAACCACAGCATTTTTTTTAAGTGTTTCATTTACAAAATCATTGAAAGCCGGAATAGTCTTACGGATCATTTCAAAATCTTCTTTCTTCAACAATAAGATTTCGCTTTCTTCAATGGCGTCAATATTATATTTTGAAGGCAGGCCTGAGTCCATGCTTGCCCCGTCGCCGGTCCAATAATTTTCGGGAGCAAACTGCATAATGTGTTCCTGGCCCTTTTCGTCCACATAATAATATCGCAGAAAACCTTTGCATACAAAAGCATGAAAACGGCAAACATCTCCCGCCTGTAAAAAGTATTGCCGTTTTCGCAACTTTTTAAATAACGAAACCGATTCAATCAACTCATAATCCTCGTTGGTTAAAGTAATTTTATCTTCTAAATATTTCCGGAAAATGTCAAACATTATTTTAATAATATATTGGAATAATTAAGTGTTCTGGTCGGCAAAGTTATGAATGTTTATGTGCAGGATGTCATTTACGGTGACGTGTCGGTCAACAAACAATAACCAAAAGCCCCCGAAAGTTCATTCCTGATAAGGGTTTTTTATGGGGTGCTTTCGGCTATTGTTCTTAATGTTGTACGCATACCCTATTTAAGAGACCCCTATTTCTTTTCGTTCAATAATGTTTCAAGTTTTTGTTTTGTTTCGGGAATGAACTTTAACGACAAAGTTTTTTTGAAACTCTCTATGGCTTTTAATTTATCGCCTTTTGCCAGGTACAAATCTCCCAATCCATCATAACAATTAGCAGTTTCGGGGTAGTTTGTAATATTTAGTTTAAACAATGCTTCTGCTTTAATAAATTGTTTTTGGGTCAGCATATAGTATCCAAGACCATTAACCTGGCTTTCATCTGGTTTAATGAGATAGCCAATTTGCTCAGAAACGTTATTATAGTGTGTTATTAATAAAGAATCCAATTTAAAATTAGGATCATCTAATTCACTATTATAAATTTTAAGTTTGTAATAATCAAAAATAAAACGGAGGGCATCATATTCCCCAATCAATCGGACGGAACTGTGATCGTCATTTTCATAATATTTATGTTGGAATCGTAATTGATTTGTTTTGTTTTTGAAAATATCTTTAATGAATTCCAGATTGCTGCGAATAAGTTCAGTACTCTCAATAGTATCTTTTTGAACTTTCAGCGTATCCATTCCTCATTTAATATTATACTTTTTGCATTGTCGTTAGGACAATCCAATCTCACCTTACCGTGCCGCCCATCCACTTTACCGTAAAGTGCGCTGACTTTACGATGTGGCGCATCAACTTTACGGTGTGGATCATTGACTTTACGGTGTGGGGCGTCAACTTTACGGCGTGGCGCATCAACTTTACGGTGTGGATCATTGACTTTACGGTGTGGGGCGTCAACTTTTCGGTGTGGGGCGTCGACTTTACGGTGTGGCGTATCAACTTTATGGTGTGGGCCGTTCACTTTACGGTGTGGGCCGGGGGATTATTTGGTAGTATCTAAATAAGTGTGTAAGTAGTTAAAAAATAATTTGGCATCTTGTAGGATAAAGGATTAAAAACTGACTGGCTATAACAGACCAGTTATTAATATGCTTGGTCCATAAGTTACTTACATGTTGTACTGCAAGGTACACTGCTTTAATTACGGAACCATCGTCGGGAAACATGGTTCTGTTTTTAGTAAATTTTCTTACGTTTCGATTTAAATTTTCTATCATATTGGTAGTATAGATGAGCTTTCTTATTTCAAGAGGATAGCCCAGAAAATGAGTGAGGTTGTCCCAGTTATTTTTCCATGATATACAGATGTAGGGATAGGTAGTTGCCCACTTGCTTTCAAAGGCTATAAAAGCCTGTGCTGCGGTGGATTCATCTTTGGCTTCATATACATTTCTTAAGTCCTTTGCCACTTCCCTCCTGGTTTTATAAGGTACTCTTTTAAGGCTGTTTCTTATTTGGTGAACGATGCATAGTTGAGTTACCGTTTCTGGAAAGATAGCCTTGATAGCCTGTGTAAGTCCTTTTAAATTATCACTACAGGCAATCAATATATCCTGAACGCCTCTTGCTCTGAGGTCAGTTAAAGCTTTAGACCAGAAGGAAGCACTTTCCTGTTCATTGATCCATAAGCCTATTACTTCTTTATGTCCCCTGGTATTAAGTCCTGCAACTATGTAAATGCTTTTGTTGATGATCTTATTATTATGCCTTACTTTAAAAACAATCCCATCCAGCCATACGATCAGGTAAACCGAATCCAGTGGCCTTTGCTGCCACTCTTCCACATCTATAAGTATACGTTCTGTAATGTTAGATACGGTGCCATTACTAATGCTTACCCCATAGAGCTCATTTACCTGCCGGCTAATATCTTCTGTACTCATTCCCTTTGCATAAAAACTTATTACCACATCTTCTATCTTGTCTATCATTCTCTTTCGCTTGGGAACTAACTGTGGCATAAAGCTGCCTTCCCTGTCCCGCGGCACTTGTATAGTATAGGTGCCTTTGGTTGTTTTTATTGTCTTGCCTGTTTTACCATTACGGGCATTAACTCCCTTTGAACTGCCATGTTTCTCATAGCCTAAATGTTCATCCAGTTCTGCGGCAAGCATTTGTTCTACACCTCGCTTAAATAAGGCATCCATAAATAACTGAAATTCTGATCCATCTTTAAACTGATTAAAGAAATCAGCGGGTAATTGTTCTAATAATTTTTGCGTCTCTTTCATTGTGCAAGTTTATAACTTACACACTTATTTAGACAGTCCCCTAGAAAAAGATTCTATATTTCGTAATTGCAATCGTATAATACGTAAAGACAATTCTATAATATAGAAAAACGATTCTATAATTCGTAATTGAAATTTTACATTTGAAAATCGCGATTCTACATTTCGTAATTACGATTCTATAATTCGTAATCACAATTTTTCATTACGTAATCGCGATTCTTTAATTGGAAATACCGGCTTTGTTACCCTAAAAGCCACTGCCAACGAACGTTTCCTCATCTTTATTGCGCCGGAAATGTACCTTTTTGGGTATTTTTTTAATAAAAATGAATGCCCATTTTTATGCCTGTAA
>JAUZPC010000324.1 GCA_030706105.1 Bacteroidota bacterium
TTATTATAAATGTACAAATTAAGTATTGTAATATAGAACTATACTTAATTAGCATCAATATATTTTTAAGTTTTTTTTCGATTTTTCTTAAATATTTAGCCTTTTTTTTCCATTCTTTGACATAAATCGGTAGAAAAAAAGTCCTAAATTTCTATAATCACTCCCATATTCTGTCCTATTAACTCAAATATTGAATATTTCCTTCAATTGTGTTTACTTTTTCGTAAACCTGAATAGTCATTGTATAATATATAGGTTGAAGAGTAAATAACTTTATGGCATTTAACTTTCAGATTTACAAACCTTAGAACTTCAACTTCCTCATGCCAATATGGCAGAGGGCAAAATCATATTTAACGGGATCATCGGGATCAAATTTTTTAAGGTTGGCTGTTATTTCGGCGGCCATTTCCCAGCTTACATTTTTTCTTTCAGTAAGCTTAAGCGATTTAGATATTTTTGCAATATGTGTATCAACAGGAATAATTAAACAAGAAGCCGGGATTTCACTCCACAGGCCAAAATCAAGCTCGTCTTTCCTAACCATCCATCTTAGGAACAAGTTCATTCTTTTGCAGGCACTTCCCTTTTCGGGCAACGGAAACATAAACCGGACCCCCGGTGTTATTATGGCAAATTCATTTAGTAATTTTGAACAGAAACAGCCGATAATTTCTTTTATGCCGTTTTTCCCGTTGCAGTATTTTACAGCCAATTCCCTTAACGTACCGTATTCATTTAGCATTTTGCCAAGCACGGTAAATAATGAACTGACATCTTCAGGCGTATAAAAACGGTGATTTATATTCTTAAAATCATTTTTAATTCCGGACCCCGAAGTGTTTGTTAAATAATTGTACGGATGACTGCCAAATATTTCAAATATTTTTTTAAGAGTATTATTTATTTGAGTCACGCTGCCGTAAGCAAATATGGAAGAGATAAAAGCGGCACATTCTATATCGCAGGCTTTGGAAAACTTATGCGGAAATTCCAGAGGATCCGGAGAAAGCCTGGATTTATCAAAAGCATTGTAATGATAATCCAGCTTCTCCTTCAATTTATGTTCGTTATTTTTAGATAAAGATGCCTGCATTAATCACTCTTTTACCATAAACAGTAACTAGTAATCAGTAACCAGTAATTAGTAGTCAGTAACTAGTGTCAAGTCCTAAAAAATGTTTATAGATATCTATCATTAATTACTAATTACTGGTTACTAATTACTGATCACTATTTACTGTTTACTGTTTACTGTTTTCTTTTACTTAATTAATACCATTTTCTTGTCCGATGTAAACTTTCCGGCGGTTACTCTGTAAAAATATGTACCACTTGGAAGATTAGAAGCATCAAACTTAACTTCGTGAACACCTGCTGTCATATATCCGGAGACTAAGGTCTTAATCTCTTTACCAAGAATATCATATACTTTTAAAACAACAAATTCCTTCTTTGGTGTTTGATAGCTTATGGTAGTACTCGGATTAAATGGATTAGGGTAATTCTGAAGCAGAGCATATTGATTTACAATTACATTTAATTCTACCGGCTTGGAATATGAGAAACTCCCGCTAAAATCAACTTGTTTTAACCTATAGCTTACTAAACCGTTAAAGCCGGAGTTATCAACAAACTCATAGCTCGTTCTTTCGGTGGTAGTTCCTGCTCCGTTTACAAAACCAATAGTAGCATAGTTATCGCTTTTACCGATTGCTCTTTCAATTTCAAAGCCCCGGTTGTTCTTTTCGGAAGCAGTCTGCCAGTTTAGTATGGCTTTACCCTCAATAACATTGCCGGCAAAACTTTGAAGTTCAACAGGAGTAACAGCACTTGTATCATTTATAATAGCAGTGTAAACACTCAGGTTGCTGTTATCCAGTCTCATCCAAATCGGATATATTTTTTTGTCATATGCGGCAATATTTGTATAGTCGCCAAAGAATACGCCGGAGTTTGGGGTAAATGCAGTTTCAGAAACTTTAAAATTCTCAAAAGTAGCTCCGCCATCGGTTGATTTTGCTACATAAACATCTGTAGTTAAGCCGGAAGTATTTCTTCTGTCATAAAAAACTGCATACAAAAAGCCGGTAGTCTGGTCAATAGTAAGCCAGGGGAAAAACTGATGGCGCGTAGTGTTATCATTATTTACTTTAACTACCTGCCCCCACGTATTGCCTTTATCAGTTGATTTAATAATAAATACATCTGAATTATCTGCACCGTTTCTTAGATCACCCCAAAGGATATAAATGTTACCTCTTGTTGCTGCATGGCTGGTATCGCAGAGTGTAACAGGCAGTCCGTTTGATCTGTAAATTCCGGGTATGGCAAAGTCCCAGCCGCCCGGCTGTGTTGTAACAAAAATATTAGGACTGAATGTCTGCCCGAAATCAGTTGACCTTGTAAAAGTGATTCCTAAGTTTCCCTGAAGTGTTGGTCCTGACCAGGCAACATAAACCTCACCGTTAGGACCCACAGTAGGTACTGCGCCCTCGGTAGTATTTCCTCTGTCATAACAATCCCCGCTTTTTGCGCTTATTTTTTTAGAAGCTGACCAGGTGTTGCCCCTGTCGGTTGAACTTGCAAACATAATTCTTGAACTGTCTGAAGTACTTGTACTTCCGTAATTATCAAATTCGGTCCAGGCTACATAAACATTATTATTAGTATAATCAACAGCAAGCCATTCTTTATCCTGATTCTTAGGATTAGTAAAGCCAATCCCGGCGCCGTCATTCCAGGTAAGGCCGTTATCGGTTGATTTCTGAACTACTATTCTATCAATCCAATATCCGCCGCCGACAGGATTAGAGAGATGCCCGTAAAATAAATTTCCGGATTTATCATACATAACACAGGGATCGCCCCAGACGCCAAAAGTTGAAGAGAGATTTTTTTGAGTCCAGTTATATCCGCCGTTGGTTGAGTAATACATATATTTTATGTTTGCACCTGCAGAAAGGAGACTCGGATTAGCAGTATTTATTGCAATTGATACTTCTTCCGGATCTGTTGAACTTGCGTTATTAACCCTTACATTAGGGTACTGGCAAAAAAGTTCTACACTGAAAGCGATGAGAAAGAGGAATAGTAATTGTTTTTTCATAAATCGGCCTAATTTTTTAATAGTTCTGTTAATTTACTAATATTTTCGCAATTAATTAACATATTTTTAGATAATTAATTTCTGCCCCAAAGAACCGGAATTCAGTAATTGATAAGTTATATATCATATTTTACATTATTGTCTCTTCTATCTTGCCAGTGTATAGGCAATAAGTCAAGGTTCTGCTTCGAGTTTTAATAAGATGAGATAATACGGGATTGGACAATTCTGATAATATAGCCTTTTAAAGAACTTCTAACAAAATATACCCCACCTACTCCGCAATTAAAAAATAAATGAAGCCCGGAAAAGCAAAGCTGTTTTATGGCAAGTTGAAAAAGACACCAAAAGACTTAGTGCGTTGCCGGAGCTAAACAAATTGGCCAATGTAGTCATGCAGAATGAAATTCTTTAATAGACATTACAAGTCTGATTAAATTAAGTCGTACAACTATTCGAGTTTAATTACTGAATTCGGTCTAAATAAAATATTCAGACCAAAATTGGATTAATTTATGATTTAACTTTTAACGCATAAAATTATGTTCTCAACTGCGTTAATAATATTAGCCCTAAAAGCGTTATTTATTCTCCAATTTGAGCCAAATTTATCAAATTACCGCAAGTATCTTCGAATAAAGTTGTAGTTGCGGGACCCATTTTTTGTGGTTCACCGCGAAATTTTACTCCCAGGCTTTTCAACCGATCATATTCTTCTTTAATATTATTAGTAACGAATACGGTTGCCGGTACCCCTGCATCATACAATGCTTTTTGAAATACTATGGCAGGTGGAAAATTCATTGGTTCAAGTAAAAGTTCAACGCCTTCTACTCCTTGGGAAGATTTTACCGTTAACCAACGGAAACCGCCATTCGATATATCGGTCACCTTTTCAAACCCAAGAATATTAGTATAGAAA
>JAUZPC010000325.1 GCA_030706105.1 Bacteroidota bacterium
CACCGCAATAACAAACAAATACGCCTATTTTCATATTGCTGCCTCCTCTGTAATGGCAGAGTTTAGTACTTTCATTGGATCAATAAAGTGTGAATTAAGGCCTAATTTTGCCGGATCTATTCCTAATGCCAGTCCAACAAGTTCGGAAATGTAAACAACGGGAATTTCTTTATGGCCGGGATAATCTTTTTTAATGTTTAGTTGTCTCATATCTAAATTAGAATGGCACATCGGACATGCAACAGCAATAATATCAGCCTTGTGTAAAATTGCATTATCCATAATTTGTTTTGATAGCTTTTCTACTATTCCTGTATGTACAATTGAAAGAGAAGCACCGCAGCATTCAGTTTTAAAATTCCAGTTAACCGGCTGGGCTCCTGATGCCATAACTATCTCTTCCATTGAAAGGGGATTCTCTGTATCGTCAAACTGTATTATGTCATTCGGTCTGACAAGCAAACAGCCGTAATAGCATGCCACTTTAAGATTTTTAAGATTTATTTTAACATTCTCTTTTATTTTATCCATTCCAATTTTCTGGAATAACTGGAGAATATTATAAATATCAGCATTAAAAGATGTTTTTTCTTCGAGCAATTTTTCTACCTTAATTCTCATGCTTTCATCAAACTTTAGTTCATGCTTAGCAGTAACAAGTCTGTTAAAGCAGGCTGCACATGGGGCAACTATCTCTTTTAATCCCTGATCATCTGCTAATTTCAAGTTTCTTGCAGGAAGCGCAATTGCCAAGGTATTACCGGCTGAATGTGCAGATGAGGCACCGCAGCAAGACCAGTCTTCAATCTCTTTTAAATTTACATCTAAAACTTTTAAAACTTCTTTTAATGATTTGTCAAATTCTTTTGCAGTTCCCTCAAGGGAACAACCGGGGTAGTATCCAATTTCCATTATTTCCCCTCCTCTTCAAAATTCTTAAAGATTTTTCGCACTTTATCTTTGTTTTTTATTCTGTTAGGTAATATCCCAATCTTACCTTTTAAAAACATTGTAGGGGCTACATCCACATCCTGCATTAAAGCGCCTGTGAGTAATTTATATTCAGCTACCAAACCCAGTTCATAACTGCGTCCGTTTGCTTTTATCTGATCAAGAAAAGCTCTATGAAATTTTTGTACTTTTTTATCGGCTGGTTGTATGTTCTTTTTAATGGCAATTTGTCTTAATGCATCCATTAGCTTAGCAGGTTCAAAATCATTTGGACATCGGGAGGAACAAGTCAGGCATCCGGCACACATCCATATTGTAGAAGAAGACAATGCTTTATCATACATTCCCAATTGTATGTACCTGATTACCCGGTTAGGGGGGACGTCCTCATAATCCCTGATTGGGCAGCCGGCTGAGCACTTTCCGCATTGATAGCATTTGGCTGGATCTTTCCCTGTTATTTCAATAATTTCTTGTAAAATGGGGTCATAATTGTGCTGACTCATCTATATTACCTCGATAATTGATATCAGATATAAAAGTGGAAAAACAGAACTGAAGAGAGCAATCATTAATAAAACTACCTTTTTTTATTTAAAGTATTCCAAATTGCTATACAAAATTATTAAAAGACTTGCTCAATAACAACTACTAAAACTAAAAATTATTTAAAAAAAACAGGTAAAAAATAAGGGATATTGAAAAAATATTACTTATTTTCCTAAATTTTTTACTTTAAATGTCGATATTTTCTCCTTTTTAGACTGTTGCTTCATAATATTTGAGGCACAGAGTAAATTTTTCTGCAGCCTCGTTACTTACAGGTATCTTAGAATAAATTATACTGCAGACCAACCCGGGTAGAAACTACCTTGGGCGAGCTTCCGACTTTGGAGAAGTCTCCTGAAATAGTTAAGTATATATTGTTCTCAAGATAGTACCAAAAAGAAGCATTTAAATTATGGGTAATTTCAGCTTTAACATCCTGGGGTTTAACTAAACCGATTCGGTAACTGGAAACAAAGTTTACGCGGTTACTTAATTCATATATAAAATCTACTCCAACGCGTGCAGTTATTTTTTTGAAGAAAGAAGAATCCATTGGTGTAAAAGCTTCTGCTGTAGAGTTAACCTGCGTTTTCCAGCTTAATGGAAAAGCATATCTTCCGCTTAACGTTAAGTTGGGATTACCTGTAGGTGATTTGTCATATGTAGTTAATGGGAAAAGAAATCCGACGGAAACATCCCAGCCGTAATATCTTGGGTTTACGCGTTCGTTAATTCCAAATAATACCTGACGCATTCTTAATATACCTAATGCACCGACGGTACTGCCTACTAAAACATCTGATGTTTTAATCTCTTTTTCAATATCATCAAACCAGCGTGTTTCGTATGTTTCGCCATATAAATCTTTGTATTCAGATTCGCGCTCAATTATATTGGCTATACGTATCATTATATCTTTTGACAGAAAATCATTGATTACTTTATCAGCTAATAAATGGTTTTCAATTCTTACAGCTTTGGCAAGAGCGGTAGCATCAATATAACGCCCGATACCAAAACCTATTGTTAAATCAGAATTTATTTGTTTGTAATCATTAGTATGTTCAGCGGTTAATCTGGAAAAACCGAACCAGTCTTTATCTTCCCAAATGTATTTCCTAAACGAAGCATCAAATGAAACATCATGAGAATATGTTCCGAGGTTCTTTTTACCAAAAGCGTCTATGTTTATAAACCAGGCTATGGGAAGTGAAGAGTAGAAAGTGCGGTAAATCATATTTGCCTGGGCATTATTTGAAGAAACACTGTTACCAACCTCACTCCAGTCCCAGGAACCGTCAAATCTTAGGGTGGTTGCCTTGCTGACAGGGACAATATAATCTGTAACTTTAACATTTTGAGCAAATGCTGAAGCAGACATAACCAACATTATAAGTACAATAGTGTTTTTCATTTGGTCCTTCCTAAATTATTCAAATCCTACTAACAAGTATAAAAAGATAATATCAAATTTAAAAGTTTATTCATATGAATCTGTATATTATGACCACATGGAAATTCAAATATAAATTTGAAAAGGGGGTCGAATATTTCTAAGCCTGAAAGCATCTCTGCTTTTGCTTAAAAAATAGAATTAAAATACTAATTCATCACTAAAAAGAATAAAAGGATATAAAACCTATAGCCGGAGTGATGTAATCAAAATGAATAAGGTGCAAATAAATGCCTTGCGCAATATCACAGGATGAGGTTAAATTTTTAAATAGCACAAATTAAACTACTTACTTTATTATTTATCAATATATACCATATTCCGGATATTATCTGCAAAATGGGAATACTTAAATAGGTACAATTATGAAAAAATATATTTTAATAATATTTTTAACCATGCAGTCTTTTTCATTTGCGCAGATAGACTGGCTTCCATTAAGTATTGGTAATGAATATCAATATAATCAGGAGCATCAATATTATCATTTCGGTAAAATTACAAAGGATACCGTTGTAAACGGAAAAACCTATTATGATTTTTCTGATGTAATTTGGATGTTGAATTTCTATCTAAGGGAAGACAGCCTTGGTAATATTTATACACTGCATTCCCAGTATATAGACACAAACTATGTGGATCAACCTGAATATCTTCTTTTTCCCTATGATTCAAAAGAAGGAGATGACTGGGTAATTGCGAGGCATAAATACTATTCCTGGGCTGATCTACATGGACATTGCACTTTAATTGATTCCGCAATAGTAATTGGCAAAGTAAGGCATATTAGAAATGCTTATATTATAAATCATGGTACTGTAGGTTTTACGTTTGCCGAAGGAGTAGGGATTGTTGAATGGGGCTTTGAAACCACTGATAACATTTTGAATTATGCAAAAATAGGCAAGGAAACATATGGTACGCTGGTCGGGGTAAATGATAAGAAACCGGTTCCCGATGAATATATGTTGTTACAGAACTATCCCAATCCGTTTAACCCGAATACAACAATAAGCTACAGCCTTGCAAAAAGCGGACCTGTTACCCTAAAAATATATGATTTAC
>JAUZPC010000326.1 GCA_030706105.1 Bacteroidota bacterium
AGACGCTGTACGAAGAGATTATTAACTATTAAAAGAGGATATTATGAAACGACTTAAAGTTAGAAACAGACTACAACTAATGCCATTATTTTTGGCAGCTTTTGCAGTATTTGGAATAATAACCATGCTGCTGTGGAACGCGCTTTTGCCGGAACTATTCCATTTGCCTCAAATTTCTTTTTTACAGGCAATGGGTTTACTCATCCTATTCCGGTTGCTTTTTGGTTTTAACGGTCCATGGGGCGGGCATCATATGCATGAAAGAAGGGATCCCCGCTTGTTCGGGAAATGGGAAAACATGAGCCCTGAAGAATGCAGAGAATTTAAAGAACGCTGGTCTAATAGAAGGCAAGCATGGCCTGAAACTGGAACAGGAAAAACCAATCAGGATTCGTCAGAAAATAATAATTCATTTTGAATGGGCAAAAAAATTAGTGTAAATGAAATAAAAAAAATATTTATTGAAACCGGTAAAACAAATTTGCCGTCAAAGGAAAGCCCTCACTTCGCTGCGCTCAGTGAGGGCTTTCTCCAATATCATTTACATAAGGTTAATTGTTTCCTATTCTATTAGTGAACCTCGGTGTATTTCCATGGCTAACCTGCTTTGTTTTGTGTTTCTCTCCAAGAAGGTTATCCAGCTTGAATTGGTTTACAAGATTTTCTAAGTTCAAGGTCAATCTGTTCAAATCTTCGGCTGCCCGGGCTATTTGTTGAGTGCCCGAAGCGCTTTGTTGAGTAACTGAGCTTATTGCCTCAACGCTCTTACTTATTTCTTCTACAGCAGAAGATTGTTCTTCGCTGGCGGCAGCTACCTGCGTAACTATGTCCACCACTTTATTTGTTTCGTTAATGATCTCATTCAGTGATTCTCCTGCCAGGTCAGCTTTCTTCTTTCCAAGTTCTACTTCCTTGGTTCCTTCTTCCATTGAAGTTACTGCGCCTGTGGTATCTTTCTGTATTTGTTTTATCATTGCGGCTATTTCCTTTGTTGCATTGGTAGTGCGTTCTGCAAGTTTGCGGACTTCATCTGCAACAACTGCAAAACCGCGTCCCTGTTCGCCGGCTCTGGCAGCTTCTATGGCTGCGTTAAGAGCAAGCAAGTTTGTCTGATCTGCAATATCATCAATAACTTGAACAATTTTGCCTATCTGGTCGCTGCTTTTACCAAGCTCGTTTACTGTCATTGCCGATTTCCTGACGACTTCCGCAATGCGGTTCATTCCATCTATCGTTTCGCTTACTACTTTTCCGCCTTCTATTGCTTTATTCCCGGCCTCTTTTGCTGTTTCGGCAGCGTATGAAGCATTTCTGGTATTTTCAAGGATTGTCTTCGTCATTTCTTCCACTGCACCGGCCACTTCAGTAGCCTGCTGTGTCTGTTCGCTTGCACCCGCTGCCATTTCTTCAGTGCTGGAAGATATCTGGCTGCTTGCGCTTGCCGTTGCCTGAACAGCACCGCTTACGTCGTTCAATGTTTTGCTTAGAGAGTCAGCTACCAAATTGATGCTTTCCTTTATCAATTTGTGATCTCCCTGATAGTCTGAGGTTATTCTGACAGTCAGGTCTCCAAGAGATATTTTCCCTAATATTTCAACTCCCTCGTTTATGGGGGTTATTACTGCATCAAGGGTAGCATTAATTCCTGTAACAATTTCTTTATAGCCGCCTTTGAATTTGTTGGCATCACTGCGTATGGAAAGTTTCCCTTCGATTGCTCCATTAGTAAGTAGTTTGGTCTCCGTAAGAAGTGTCCTTAAAGTTTCTGCAATGTGATTTAAGGCAGGAGCTAAAACATCATCTTTATCTTTAGTTTCTAATTGGATAGAAACATCTCCGTCTGCGATTAAATTCATGGAGTCTGCAAAGCCCTCAAGCGCAGCTCCAAATTCATCAAGAACTTTTCCCATTTCGCCAAGTTCATCATTGCTCTGGATATTGGCTCTGGCTTTAACATGTCCCTTTACTAATTCCTTAGCCATTTCCAGTACTTTAGCTACCGGACGTTTTATATTATTTGCTATAAAAAGGCCTAAACCAATTGAAATAAAAAAGCCAATAATTGCAAGAATAATCAAGCCTCTTGCTGCAGCAGATGCCTGTTCTTCGTTACTCAGGCTTAAATTTTTAGCATAATCTGCTTTATATTGTATAATATTTTGTAAGGCTGCTCTCTGATTTCCTGAAGCTACTGTAAAATCTCCCTGGAAGAAAAGTGCAGCCTGCTTCAAATTACCTTCTGAAAGAAATGAGTTAAATTTTAATATCTGAGTTCTAAATACTTTTCTTGCTTCTAAGAACTTATTGTATAATTCTTTTTCTTCAGGGGTAGAAATCCTTGCTTCATAATCCTTCAGATTTTCATTAATCTTTCTTGTCAGCTCATTTCTGGCTTCTATATTAGCCTGTTTAAACTTTTCATCGGTAATTAACACCGGATCCCTTGTAAGCGCCATTGCAAGCTCAAAATTTGAACTTGCATTCCCAAGATCCTGAATTGAAATAACGCAATTTTGGTACATGTATTTGTCTTGGTCAGACATGTGTCCCATTTTTATAATACTGGACAAAACACAAATAACGGTAATTAAAGTAACAACTATAAAAGCGCCTGTAAGCTTTTTACCGATTTTAAGATCATTAAACCATTTCATAAGAACTCCTATTTGTTTTTAAATTAAATCTGTTAAAATGAATAAGTGCAGGAAAGACTTAATCTGTAATTTTCTACTCTGTAAGTATCTATTATTTTGGATTTGTTATTTGTTTCTATATTTCCATATGATGCACTGGTATAGTCAAGCTCAGTAGTTATTTTTACTTTAGAAAAATAGAAGCTGACATTTGGTGCTATTCTAACGATGTCATTTACATTGGTTAAAAATCCAAAGTATTTGCCATTTGTATTATCAACAGACCCCAGGTTTTTGGAATAACCGAGGAATAGATTGTATGCCACCTTGCTGCCATAGCAAAACTCTGCCCAGCCGGAGGCAGTATTCGTATTGGTAAACTTTGTAGAGTCAATTCCGCTTATAGCATATCCACCGGCCATGGTAAGGTTCCCAATATTCTGCCCATATACGCCCTGATATTTAAATACAAAATCTTTTGCCAGGTTAATTTTACCAAAAATGGTTCCTGCAAAACTATTGATCTTCTCAGTGGTTTTTGTTCCATCCTGAGCTTTCAGGCGCGGCCTAAGAGATTTGTAGTCTGCACTTGCTCCAATCAAAAAACCTTCGTATTTACACAGTACTTGTAAATCCATCATTGGTAGTACGGCATTCTTTAAAAATGTATTGCTTTTAACAGGGTTATTTGCAGCATCCGGACCGCTGCTGGTGAAATCTCTTTCGGTCATGGCGGTTAAAGACATACTTATATTTGGATTTAGGTTTTGTGTAATCCTTATTTGAGGATTACGTGAGTAAGGAATAAATGGTGCTGCATAGCTGAAAGATGGAATTATATCTGTACAGAACATAGGGTGCCAATATTGCCCGAATAGTATGCTTGTATTTTTCCAGTCGAACTTTACATAAGCATGTCTTAGTCTGAATCCATTTATATCTGTATCGGCCATGCCAAAAAATTCTCCTTCAAAATATCCGGTAACTTTTGCATCCATTGCCTCAACACCTGTAACTTTTCCTGCAAATCTTGTGTTAAAGCCTATCATTGTAAGATTTGGTGTAGCATTAAGATCTTCAAAGTTTTTATCTGAATATTTTGCCGCCGGGACGACCATTACAGCATTATCTCGTAAGGAGATAGTCTGACGTGAATCTAAAAAAGCATCGGCACGGACAAAACCCGAAAGCTCAAATTTAATTTTCGTTTCGTCGCCTGAAGTCTGAGCATGCAGATTTGTACATAACAGCACTGAACATGCAAAAAATAGTATCGTCTTAAGCATAGTACTCCTTAATTCTATATTATTTAATTTGTGATATGATCACACTAAAAATTTTTTATTTTTACAATCACTTAGTTCGCTCACG
>JAUZPC010000327.1 GCA_030706105.1 Bacteroidota bacterium
AGTCAAAAAGAAATTAACAAAAATAATTTCAAAGAAAAAATAAAAAAACGGATGGGATTACTCCCGGAAGAGGCAAAGCCGCCTAAGACTTCAAAACAAAAAACGATTGAGTTTTTTAAATCCTTGGCTTATGCGGGTGTTGCCGCTTTAATTATTATTACTTTTGTAATACAAAATACGCGGATCCCAACCGGCTCAATGGAAAATACCATTTTAGTCGGCGATTTTGTTTTGGTTAATAAGTTTATTTATGGATCGAGTTCACCAAAATACATTCCATTTACTAATACAGAAATACCTTTTTTCAGGCTTCCGGCATTTAAGGAACCAAAAGCTAAAGACATTGTAGTTTTTGAATACCCGGGAGACAAAGATACTCTTTACCCTGAAGAACGTGGAATAAATTATGTTAAAAGATGCATAGGCACACCCGGGGATACTATTCAGATAGTTGACAAAGTTGTTTTCGTAAATGGTAAGGAATTTTGGATTCCGCCTAATGTTCAATACGAAAAAGAAAATGCAATACCCAGAGATTTAGTGAACCCACGAATATTTCCTAAAAATATGCCTTGGAATGAAGATAACTATGGACCTCTTGTAGTTCCCAAAAAAGGAGCAAATATTCCTTTAACAGTAAAAAATGTGGATCAGTGGAAAATAATTATTGATAGAGAATATGGCAGATCCGTAGTAGATATAAAAGGTGATCAAGTAACAATTGAAGGCAAACCGGTAACAGGATATACTTTCAAAAAGGATTATTTCTTTATGATGGGTGATAACAGAGATAATAGCTTAGACAGCCGTTTTTGGGGATTCGTTTCGAGAGACATGGTAGTCGGAGAAGCTTTTATTACTTTGTTATCTTGGGATAGAGAAATTCCTTTCACAGATTTTATTAAATTAATAGCTTCCATAAGACCTGAAAGAATTCTTAAACTTTTACACTAATATAAAGATAGCTAAATATGAATGTTCTTGATCTGAAATATGAAAGATATAAACTGAATAACGGTCTTGAAGTTATTTTATACAATAATAAACATGTGCCGCTAAGTGCAGTAAATATTTGGTATAAGACCGGATCTGCCTACGAACGAAAAGGCAAGACGGGCCTTGCTCATCTCTTTGAGCATATGATGTTTCAAGGTTCACAAAATGTCCCTAAAGAAATGCATTTCAGATTCATTCAGGAAGCAGGTGGCAGCTTAAATGGGTCAACAAGTTTTGACCGTACAAATTTTTATGAAAAAGTACCCAGCAATTTTCTGGAAATGGTTTTGTGGCTGGAAGCAGATAGGATGGGTTTTTTACTTCCCGCTCTATCTCAGGAAAAATTGACAAACCAAATTAGCGTTGTCAGGAATGAGAGAATTGAGAGATACGATAATCAGCCATACGGGTTGGCCTGGGAAATTTTACTCAAAAATTTATACCCGGAAGGTCATCCATATAACTGGCCTACAATTGGTTCTTTAGAAGATATTGACAGCTATAACATGGAGGACGTAACTGATTTCTATCAAAAATATTACTCCCCTTCTAATGCTTCCATAGTCATTGCCGGAGATTTTGATATAGCTTCAGCAAAAAAAATGGTTGAATATTATTTCAACGACATACCAAACCTGCAAAACACTCCGGAGATTTCCGATTTTTCTCTTAATTCATTAACTCATAAAGTTATTGAGCATTCAGAAGATGTTCAGTTAAGCAGGATTTATATGGCTTGGCATACAACCAAGATCTTTACTGAGGATGATGTACCCTTGGAAGTGTTAGCTGATATTTTAGCGGGATCTAAATCTTCCAGATTATATAAAGAATTAGTATATGATAGAGAATTAGCTCAGGATATTTCGGTATATCAATTCTCTGGTAAATTTGCCGGACACTTTTTAATTGCAGCTACTGCAAAACCCGGGGTTGAACTTGAATTAATTAAAAGTGAAATTCTTAGACTAATAGGTGTTGTTAAGAAGTCCGGGATTACATCAAACGAACTGCAAAAATCAAAAAATAGTATTAAATCAAGTTTCATTTATTCAATGCAGAATGTTGACTCACTTGCCGATCAGTTAAATTATTACAACTGTTTTTTAGATGAGCCTAATTCATTTATAGCAGATTTGACCCGATACGATATATTAAAAGAAGAAGCTATCCAAAAAGCAGCTATGACTTATCTGAATGATAATTATATAGAATTACAAATATTACCAAGCAAAAAGGATTAATTATGCTATTAGACAGAACAATAAGGCCTGCTGCCTCTGATAATATTGACTTTGAGATACCGGAAATTAAAAGCATTACGTTAGATAATAACATACAAGCCTTGTTTATCGAGAGGCACAATCTTCCGATTATCAGATTAAATCTTGTAGTTCAAGGCGGAAGCAAACTTGATGATATAGACAAGAAAGGAACTGCCAGTCTATTTACTATGATGCTTGATGAAGGTGCCGGTAAATATAATGCCATGCAATTGAGTGATGAATTTGAAATGCTAGGATCAAATTTTGAGTCTTCTTGTACTGATGACGCAATATTTTTATCTATAAGATCATTAACTGAAAATTTTAATAAAACATTAGAATTATTTAATACTATAATATCGTCACCTCACTTAAACGAAGAAGACTTTGAACGAGAAAAAAGAAAGACACTTGTTAGAATATTGCAGCAAAAAGATGATCCTGAAGATATAGCAAATAATGTTTTTTCCTTGAAATTATTCCCTGGGAACCATCCTTATGCTTTACCTACTGCAGGTCTTGAAGAGACTGTAAATGCAATCTCTAACGATGACATAAAAAATTATTTCCTGAATAACTTTAATTCTGATAAAGCAACAATTATTATTGTTGGCGATATCAATTATGAAGAAGTTAAGAGATTATTAAATAGCACAGTTGGTAAATGGAAAACTAACCCAGCCGCCGAATTTACCTTTTTTGATCCTAGTGAAGATGTTGATCCCATGATTTATTTAATAGATAAGCCGGGGGCAATGCATTCAGATATCAGAATTGGATACCTCTCTGAAAAAAGAGACGAAACTACTTACTTTCCAAAACTACTTTTAAATATGGTTTTAGGTGGTCAGTTTTCAAGCCGGATAAATTTAAATTTGCGCGAAAGTAAGGGATATACTTATGGTGCATTTTCCAGCTTTAATTATTATAAAGAAGCAGGTTTTTTTATTGTTTCTTCATCTGTTAATGCAATAAACACGGCTGACTCTATAATAGAAATCTTTAATGAGCTTAATAAAATTAGAGAAGGAATTAATATAAACGAATTAAACTTTGCCAAATCTTCTTTAATTAGAAGATTCCCTTCCAGTTTTGAAACAAACAGGCAAATAGCAGCCAGCTTAACCAGAATGATAATGTTTTCGCTGCCATTCAATCATTTTAATACATACATTGATAGAATAAAATCTATTACTTTAGAGGATATAAAATCGGCCGCAGATTATTTTATTTGTCCCGATAAATGCTTTACAGTTATTGTTGGTGATAAAAATACCGTTATTAAACAGCTTGATGAAAAAGGATTGAGTAACTTAATAGAGCTTGATTACAAAGGCAATAAGATTTTTTAGTAGCCCTAAAAATTACTTTAGAGATGAATATAACACAAATCTATATCCCTGTTTTTTCATTGACTTTATTGTGTCCATCAGAAACAAATAATTTTTTGCATCCACAATAAAAGCATATTTCTCATTTTTTGTTAGCTGTGAAACTTTTTGTATAAATTCATCCACAGCTTCATCTTTTTTATTATTCAGACAATATAATTTACTTAGTTTAATAAAATTAATATTCCTTTTGCTGAATTCAGAAGAAATAATTCCATAATTTGGATATTTGAAGAGCTTTGAATTATCATCAACTATGTAAAAAGAGGCAAATCTAAAAGAAGCTAATATTTCCTTTATAGAAATTTCAAGTCTTTCTTTTGAATAATCACCAC
>JAUZPC010000328.1 GCA_030706105.1 Bacteroidota bacterium
AGTAGCAAGTACGGCTAAGCCGATCTCGGAAGAAGCTGATTTAGCGGCTTCCATTGGTGTTTCACCGCGCTTTAAGTGCCTGTATATATTTTCTATCACCACTATCGCATCATCAATAAGCAGACCGACTGCCAATGACAGCGCCAGCAGGGACATCATATTTAATGTAAAGTTAAGCGCATACATTAATATAAAACTTGCAATAATGGACGTAGGCAGCGCAAGTGCTGAAATTATTGTTGCGCGCATATTTGCCAGGAATAAATAGATAACAATAATTGCAAGCAAACCACCATAAATAATATCAAAAAGAACATCATTAATAGAATCCTTAATATAGATACTATTATCCTGTACTATTTCAACCTTAATGTCTTTTGGCATTTCTTTTTGAAGAATTGCTATCTGCTTTTTAGTTTCATCCGCAACTTTAACAGTGTTACTTCCGGAATTTTTAATAATTCTAAGGCCGACTGCGTTGTTGCCATTAATTCTTGTTAAGCTTACCTGCTCTTTAATTCCGTCTACAACATTTGCTACATCAGATAAATACACAGGGTTACCCATCGGGGTAGCAACTATGATATTTTTGAAATCTTCAACTTTTTGGAATTTACCCATTGTTCTTAGCAACAACTGGTTTTTTCCCTGAATCAGATTTCCACCCGGGATCTCCACGTTTGATGCGCCTACAGCCATTATAACATCCTGAATGGATAGCTTATAAGCCTGAAGCTTTGCTGCATCAACCTCAACCTGTACTTCCCTTTCGGAACCACCTACCAGGTTAACAGAGCCGACACCCGGAATGTTTTCCAGCCGTTTTATTATTTCATCTTTTGTAAATGTAGTAATATCCTTTGGACTTCTTGTACCGGATATTGTTAAAGCAAGTATAGGTAAAGCCTGCGGATCATAACGCTGAATTATAGGATCTTTTATTTCTGCCGGCAGATTAGATCTTACCGCAGCAACTTTTTCCCTTACGTCCTGTGCTGCAACTTTACCGTCAATTTCCAGTTTAAATGCAACGACTACAATTGATACACCCTCTCTTGAATATGACTGGACAAAGTCCACACCAGCTACCGGGTTTACGGCTTCCTCAACTTTTTTAGAAACATCTGATTCAATTTGTTCAGGGCCTGCACCGGGCAGAACTGTTGTAATAATTACATAGGGTATATCAACATTCGGATACAAATCTACATTTAGCTGTACATAAGAAAATAAACCCAGTACCACCAATGCAAGAATCATCATCGTGGCAAATACAGGTTTTTTAATTGATATATCTGCTAATTTCATATTTTTAATTTCCTAAAAATCTTTCTTATTCTATTTCCATTTATAAAATTTTCATTCTGCATATTTGTCTGAGTCCTAATACATCTATTTGCTAATATAAACAAACTTGCCTTCTTTTAAGTTGTTCATGCCCAAAGTAACTACATACTCTCCGTTATTCACTCCGCTGAGTATTTCCGTAATTTTGCCATCTGAGATACCTATTTTAACTTCTCTCTGATGTGCAATATTTTTTGCATCAACTACATAAATTACAGTCCTGTTATTCTCAAAAACTATTGCTTCATTGGGAATTACAACCGTACCTTTTTGATTTTTTAACTGAACATTATTCCTGGAAAACATCCCGGGTTTAAAAAACTTATCAGAAGAGTTTCCGAATTCTGCTTCAATTTTGAATGTTCTGGAGGTCACATCGGCCGAAGTATTAACGGATGTAACTTTTCCTTTAAGTTTAAGCTCAGGCTTCAGGTCAGAAAATATTTCGCAAAGCTGGCCGTTCTTCATACTGGTTAAGTCGCCTTCGCCAACATTAAAAACAGATTTCATTACACCTGTGCTGGCAATGGTAACCAAGACTGCACCCGGCTGGGCAATATCACCTATGTTTACGTTCAGAGCTGTAACCACACCGGAGATTGGGGCTGTAAGGTCTATAGCGTTCTTTGCACCGTCTAAATTTGCTTTGGCTACGTTATACTGTGTCTGTACGCCATCAAGCATCTGCTGAGAGATGGCACCTTCTTTAAGCAGGGATTTCATTCTGTCTAAATCTTTGCCTGCATTCTGAAAAGCAGCAAGCGCCTGGTAATATTGTGAAGAAGCACCTGATTTATCCAGTCCGATAATTAAAGCTCCTTTGGAAACAACAGAACCTACTTTAATAGGAAGTGAAACGATACGCTCAGGCACTTTTGAAAAAACATTTGCCTGTTCTTTACCTTCCAGAGAACCGGAAAACGTTTTAACTATTTGAATGTCCTTAACTTCGGCTGTTACAATTTTAACTGCAACAGTATCGTTTTCCGTAAAATTAAGCGATCCTTTTACTTCTTCCTTTTTCTTGCACCCTGTGGATACAAAACTTAATACTGACACTGCCAATATTATCATTAAACCTAAATATTTTATTCTATTTAACATCGTTCTATTTGCTCCTGTTGAATAAATAATGAAAATCTTTTTTTAATCTCTACTTACTGCATATTCCCAGTCCGATTTAGCAATTAAATAATCATAAATTGCCTGGGCGTAATTTGTCTGAGCGGCAGTTAAAGCAACCTGAGTATCTAATATTTCCAACTGAGTGCCTACACCGCTTTTATATCTTGTCTGTGATATTTTAAGAGCTTTATCAGCCTGCTCTAAACTCTTTTCCTGTGCAAAAATTCTTTTCTTAGCCTCTTCCATTTTTAACAATGCCTGTCTAATCTGAATTTTGAGTCCTTCTTCTAATTTGGACTGGCCAAGCTTTACTTTATTCTGATCAATCTCAACCTGCTGAACACGCGCGCTGCGGCCAAACCCATCAAATAAAGTATAGCTCAAATTCAATCCGACTACAAAACTGTTTGCCCATTTCCAATCATTTATTTTAAAAGTATTATCTTCAGTTTGATACTTATAACTTCCAAAAAATGATAGAGTCGGGAAATAATCCGCACGCTGTATCTGCTTATTCTTTTCCAATAAGCTCTGCTGAATAGATAACTGCCTGACCAAAGGGTTATTCTCAATTGCATATTTATTAACTTCGGCCAATGTATCCACCGGGATAGGTTCATAAACAAAAGAACCTTTAACCTCCAACGGTTTGTTAATATCTACGCCCATAATATTTTTTAAAGCATTTTTAACCATTTCCAGATTGTTCTGTGTTTGGATTAATGCCGGCTGAGTATTTGCTACCTGCACCTGGGCACGCAAATAATCAAATTCAGAAGCAACACCCTGCTTATAAAGAGACTCAACATTTTTTAAGTTCGCAGTTGCTACATCGCTGCTTTGCTGTGTTACTTTTACAAGCTCCTGCATCAACAATATCCCGTAGAATGTCTTTTTTACGTCAACCGTTACTTGTTTTAATGTAGCGGCCTTACCGGCTACTGAATAACTGGCATACTCATCTGCAATTTTTATGGCTGTGTTTACTTTTTGGTTGTAAATTACCTGTGATAAACTCAAGCCTGCATCAACAGAGTTTTTTGACCCAATTTCAAACGTTACTGTGTTTGGAGAAGGGTTAAATGCGGAATTTCCGGGTATAAACATAACCGGTGATTTTATGTTCCTCATGTAATTGGATTCAAACTGAAGCCGCGGAAAAGCATTACTATATGCTTCATCAATCTGCTTGTGAGATTTATTTATATCTTCCTGAGCCATCAGCACGTCCCAGTTATGTGACAGGGCAATGTTTAATGCTTCATTTAGCGTCAGCACTAAAACAGAATCCTTTTGCTGCGGCAGTACATATGAATAACAAACTACTGATAATAGAAATACATACTTGATTATTCTCATATTTTACTCATTTTCTGATTATAAACTTTTTCGTGTCCAAAATTAAAGTATTCTCTAAAAAAAACTTAACCTCTTTATATAAAAGGTCTAAATTGAGGATGGGAGCCATTTTAAGTAGAAATATTTGTGTTTAAAAAGTAAAATTACCAAAAAAA
>JAUZPC010000329.1 GCA_030706105.1 Bacteroidota bacterium
CCCGTTTGGTTTTCTTTATAAATGATTGTTTTGTTGTTTGCTCCTCTGTGAACAAGAGAAATAAAATCAACAATTACATTTTTAAGTTTTCTTTTTGCTTTCATTAGTATCTCCTGACAAATAATATTTACACGGCAAAACTAAACAGGAAACCGGCGCAGATAAACCTCTAAAAGTGTAGGGGAATTAAATAATTTATTGACAATGTTATGTGTTCTAAGAAGCAATACAGAATTAAATATTTGGAAATAAAGGGGATGGGGAGAAATATGGATGCATTTTTGAGGATAGGGCGAAAAGGACTGCCCCTGCACAAAAGTAGGTTGACACGAAAATTCAGCTATCCCGCCAAAGGGGGCAGCCCGGCAAACAATAACAGCCTCCAACGCAAGCGTTATTACTCCCTAACTCCGCCAAGTTATACGTATTCTAAATCCTACAACTACAAATAAAATAGTTGGTTAGAAAGAATATTTTTGTTATACCTAGCTCCGTAAATACGGAGCTTATACTCATATGTCATTACGAAATTAGCTAACTTCTAACTCTACAAAGTTATATGTAGTTGATCCTTAAGAGTTCAATAATTTGATAAATTGCTATAGGAATAAAAAATATGTAATGAATATTCTGCGAAAACGGAGACAAGACTTTTTTTTGTGACTGGTCCAAAAGTATAACAAGCAGCCTAAGAGAAATCTAATTGCTTGCAAAACACAAAAGTAGAGTTCTGCACCGTGCAAAAGACATAACAGATTCCTCGTTTCATTTTGGGAATTATGAAACCCTGAAAGGGTGATATGATCGTAGAATGATACATTGGCTAGTCGATAAACCCTGAAAGGGTGACACTATGATTTCTTTTGTGATTACAAATTCAATAGTTTCACCCGTTCCGGGTTCTGTCCTTTTTAGCGTCTGATTTTCTACTATAATTCCACCCTTTCAGGGTTCCATCTTGGCATCTTTGTCTTTCAGCAGTTATTTTAAAACAAAAAACCCTTCCAAAATACTATGGAAGGGTTTTAATACTTGCACAATTATATATTATACAGGTATTGAACTTTTATTCAAATGTCTGTGTTAATATAATAACAACAGATTATAAAGCAATAAAATGCTATTGGTTAATTTCAGCTGCTTCAGGTGAAACTAAAATCCTGCCGCAATGTTCACAATAAAACAATTTGTTGTTTCTTCTTATTTCCAACTGTCTTTGTGAAGGAACGATATTATGGCATCCTGAGCAAGCAGATCTCTTAATTGTAGCAACAGCTATGCCTTTTTTAGCTTTTCTTATCTTCATATAAGAAGAATAGTCAGGTCCCTTAATTTTTCCTTCAAACTGCTTTCTGGAGGTTGTAAGTACAGCTTCTTCTTTGGCATTAAGCTTAATAATTTCCTTTAAGTCAGCTTCTTTTGATTCAAGTTCTTCTTCAAGCTCAAAAAGGATTGGTCCAAGTTCATCAATATCAACGGTTAAAGTTCCGGCTAAATTTTCAAGCTGGGCATTTTCTTCTTCAAGCTTTTGGATATTACCGTCTGAGTGATCAATTTCTTTTGTTAATGCATCGTATTCTTTATTGTTTCTAACCTGAAAAAGCTGGGCTTTAAATTTCTTTTGATTCTCCCTTATCTTTTCAATCTCTTCTTCATTTTCTTTTCTCTTTTCAAGAGAACTTTGCTGTTTATCTTGCTTCTCTTGCAAATCAGCCTTAATATTGTTGATTTTTTGAGTCAACTCTTTAACTGTATTGGGTAAATCACCCCTTAACTCTTCTAACTCATCAAGCTGGTCATCAATAACCTGCAGTTGGTACAAGGTTTTTAATCGGTCTAACAATTTATTTGCTCCTTCTTATCTGTAATAATTAATTGGATTAGTTGAGCCTGAAAATTTAAATACACTAATTTTGTCATCTTTCAAAAAGTCTTTGATTCGTTTTTCAACTTCATCAAGAACAACTATTTCGGTTTCATAATGTCCTGCGTCAATAAGCAGTATACATCCATTAGTATCAAGAAAATTATGGTATTTAACATCGGCTGTTATTAAAACGTCGGCCTTCTGTTTTAATGCATAAGGCAAAACTTCAAAACCGGATCCGCCGCATAAAGCAACTTTTTTTACTTCATTTACTTCTGCATCGGCATACCGGAAATTTTTGAGATTCAATTTCTCTGTAACATATCTGAAAAAATCATTCTTAGTCATGGGGCTTGCAAGCTCCCCAATAGTGCCAACTCCAAAACTTTTATTGTAATTATTTACCGGGATAATATCAATTGCCGGCTCCTCATAAGGGTGAGCCTTAACAAGCCTGGCAATTACTTCATTAACCCGCCATTTGTCCGCAAGCGCTTCCAGCTTAATTTCTTTAACGGTTTCCAGTTTTCCTTTTTCTCCAATAACAGGGGAAGAGAGCTCTGAACCTTTAAAAGTACCAATACCGCTTGTTCTAAAACTACAGCCGGAATATTCACCTATGTTTCCACATCCTGACTCAAATAAAACTTCGGAAATCCTTTCAACATCTGTCTCAGGAACAAAAACAATTATTTTACATTGGTTTGATTCTGAATATTGAAGAAATTGAATGTTGTTTAGTTCAAGTTTTTTTGCTAGTTGAAAGCTAACGCCGTCTTTGGTAAAATCAAGGTTGGTATGGGCGGAATAGAGGGTGATTTCGTTTTTTATAAGGGATTCAATAATTTTGGCTTGTTGGTCTTGCCTGATGTCTATCTTGCTAAGCGGTCTAAAAAGGAAAGGGTGATGAGAGATAATTAAATTGAGTTTTTTCTTTATTGCCTCCTCCACAACTTTGGGGGTTACCTCTAAACAGAGAAGAACTCCGCTTACGTTATTGTCCGAGTAGCCAACCTGTAAACCCGGGTTGTCTTTAGGCCAGGCCGCCGCTTTTGGAGCCCAGTTCTCAATAAATTTAAAAATCTCTTTACACTGCATTCGTTTTCCAAAAAAAATGCACTTCTATTTTAAAAGAAGTGCATTTTTACAATTTCAGTTTTTAACGGTTAATTCCTGGTTTTTTACAAAAACCTTATTTGCCGTTTCTACTATATAATTTTTTTCTCTATTCATATTCAATATACAAACATAAAACCTTTTAGTTAAAATTTCAATGATAATTAAAGTGAAAATTGTTAAGAAGTACAATAAATTGAATAAATTGCTTAAAGTTCTCAACCAATCACCTCAATTTTTTATACTGTCTCTAAAAGCCGGTGTTGTTTTCTGCTATCAACTTCAAAAGCTCTTCTACCGCATTTTCTTCCGGGATATTCTTTTTTACTACTTCTTTTCCTTTATAAAGGGAAATTTTTCCTGCACCTGAGCCGACATATCCAAAATCTGCATCTGCCATTTCGCCCGGACCGTTAACAATACAACCCATTATCGCTATCTTAACGCCCTTCAAATGTTCCGTTTTTTCTTTTATTCTGGCAGTAGTTAACTGTAAATCGAATAAAGTTCTGCCGCAGCTTGGGCATGCAATATATTCAGTTTTGGTAATCCTTGTTCTGGCTGCCTGAAGAATTCCGAATGCTATGCGGTTTGCAAACTTTTCCTTAGTCTCATTCACTTTAATAAAAGAAGTCTCCACAGTTTCAGGCATTTCTGCATTTACCCAAATTCCGTCTCCAAAGCCGTCTAATAACAGAGAGCCGGTGTCAATGGAAGAAAACAAAATGAATTGTTCTTTCTCCTCAACAAAATAAGTCCTTTTAATAATTACGGGGATGTTTATGTTATTATTCTGCAGTTCAATAAAAACTCTTCTTACTGCCGGATACCAATGTTCATTCCTGCCTGCAAGAACTAATATACTGCTGCTATCCTTTTTTAGCAGAGTTAAAAAGTCACTATCTGCTTCTTCAGCTTCTGCTTCAATAAATTTTACAACAGAGCTAAGATTTTCATTCTCTTTTTTATATTGCATTATA
>JAUZPC010000033.1 GCA_030706105.1 Bacteroidota bacterium
AGCCTTGTTATAAATAATAACTCCTCTACCCCAGGTTCCCAGCCACAGATTCCCATAATTGTCTTCTGTTATAAACGTAATAGCGCCGACAGTATTCCTTGAGAAAACGATTGGATAATCATAATAATTTTCTTCTGCGATAGTCGGAGCCTGAACAAGCCCCGCAATATTTATTCTAACAAAATTATCCTTAGCTCTGTCAAATTTATTCAAATACCCATCTGATGTCCCCACCCAAAAATTTCTCTGTTTATCTTCATAAAATGCAGTAACAGAATTATTTGAAAGCGAAGTCGAATCATTGGGAATATCATTATAAATAGTAAAATTGTAACCATCATATTTATTTAGCCCGTTTCCGGTGCCGAACCACATGAAGCCTTTGTAATCTTGTGTAATATTAAGAATTGTAGTCTGTGATAATCCATCCTCACCCTTTAGCTGTGTAAAAGCATAATCGCCCAATTGTGCAAAAGCAATGCACGGAATAACCACAAGGAAGGATAAGAGTTTCATTATATTTGTCATAGATACAACTTACTTAAAATTGACAAGAATTTCATCGCAAACCGCATATCCTTTTTTAGTTAGTGATATCCGGTTTTCCTTATATAAAATAAATCCCCCGGCTCTTATGACTTCTAGATATTTTTCGTTTCTGTTTAGCCAGTTATCGCCAAACATTTCCACCAATTCAATTATATCAATCCCACTGCTTCTTAAGGCTAACATTATATATTCATTCACGGCTTCATCATCTGTTATCTTTTCAATATTTATCTTAGCGCTTCCCTTTGCTTCAATTGCAGCTGAATATAAACTCAGAGCGGAAAGATTTTTCCATCTTTCATTATTTATAAACGAATGGGAATAGGTACCCAGACCAAGATAATCATGATACTGCCAGTAGGCATTATTATGCCTGCATTCATAACCAGGTAATGCAAAGTTAGATACTTCATATTGTTTAAAACCTTTACTTGTTAAATATTCTATGGTTATTAAATACAAATCCGCATCAAAATCAGCATCCTCAATTTTAACTTTATTATCAATTACCATTTTATTCAAAATTGTACCCGGCTCAAGAATTAAGCTGTAAGCAGAAATATGAGTTACGGGAAGCTTAGCAGCTTCTATCAAATTATAAAACCATTTTTCTTTAGTCTGCTTTGGTAAATTAAAGATTAAATCAATATTTATATTATTAAATCCGGCTTCAACTGCATTAAAGACAGTCTGCCTGGCGGCCTGACTGCTGTGGATTCTTGTTAAAAATCTTAGATCCTCTTCATAAAAAGATTGAATACCAATGCTTAGACGGTTTACTCCTATCTCATAAAGAGCAACAAGCTTTTCTTTGTTAACAGTACCGGGGTTAGTTTCCAAGGTTATTTCTACGTCATCTGTAAAGTTAAACAGTTCTTTGGCCGTTGTTATTATCTTAGATATATATGAAGGTGACATCAGAGAAGGGGTACCCCCTCCAAAAAAAATTGAACTGAAAATATGCGTATCGCGAAGTAAACCGGAATAATAATTCATCTCAATCAGTAGTGTTTCAAGGTACCCATCAATTTTATTTTTGGTAATAATGGAATAAAAATCGCAATAGATGCATTTCTGTTCACAAAATGGAATATGTATATATAATGCAGAATTTTTCATATTGTTGAATATAAGAACTTACATTATAAACATCAAGATAAACAGAAGAGATGAATTACAGCGATAATAGTTTTGCTTAATTTTGGTGTTGATATATTTTAAAACTAAACCTCATAATACCACCACTTCTAATATATAGGAGTAATAAAAAATCCCTAAACATCAAATGCTCAGGGATCAATAAATATTTATATTTAAGTAAATTTACTTATATTTCAGCTTCACCTTCAAACAACAGATCTAAGTAACCAACCAGTTCGTATGGTGGGGTTGTTGAGGATGTTATATTAACTGTAATCACACCAGTAAAACACCTGCTGGAAGGATCGCCAATAAGCGTAGTAATAGCCTGAATTTCTGCTTGTGTAAGAGCAATAGCCCAGGGGTTCTTTATAAATGTAGCAGGTTTTATATTTGTTAAGGTATACGTGAATAATGTTCTTGTTCCTGATTTAAGTGAAATAGTAATATCTCCGGTAATAGTACCGATGGTATCTATGGCGCCATTTGTTTTAATTGACGTTGTTCTCCACGTAGCTTTGGCAAAGCTCAGTTTTTTAAGTTTATCCTTATAATCACGATAAGTTTGGCTGGAATCCAGACAATAGTTTTTAGATTCACTTACTTGCTGATTGTTGCCGGTTTTGTTAAAAGGAATGGAAATAGGCATGTTAAGAGGCAATTTATTAATCTCATTACAACTGCCTGCAAAAAATAAAACGATTATGCCGCAAACGAGTCCGATTTTAACTAATATTTTTTTCATTTTTTCTCCTTTAGAATGAAAAAGTTAAGCCTGATGTTAAAGCCATTTGAGAAGCAATGTTAACATCAACATTTATTGTAAAAAAAGCTAAGTTTAAGGCACCCCCAAGAATAAATCTAAAAGTGTCATCACCCTTAATACTAGCGTTAATTTTTTTATCTAAGTTCCCAAGATCTCCTTTGTAAGTATAATTAATATCAACCTTGCTTGATTCAAGCTGTAACGCGCTATATAATTCCGCTATGCCGAATTGTTTACTTGCCTGAATATTTAATGCCCACGTATTCAACTTCATCAAATTAGTAATTTCAATTTTGTTGTATAAAAATTGCACAGCTAAATCAACAGGCATTACTAAGAAATATTGATCAATTTGATGTTTTAGCCCTATACCAAAGAAATTTATTTTTTTATCGTCACTTATTTTCGTTTCAGGGAAATATCTTAAAAGAACTTGTGTATTCATAAAAGAGATACCCAATTGAGGCATCCCGGCAGGAAGAGAAGTTTGATTTAATCCCGGTGGATATATTTTATAGCCTCCAGGTCCTTCATAAGCAATTCCTTTATTGCCGTATATAGTTGCTGTCTTTTGTGAATTATCATAATTGGCCGGTAGGCTTGGGGTGAAGGTACGCTGACTCTCCGGTATCATAATATACATTGCGTATACTCCGAATGAAACTCCCCAAAGGTCATTAACCTGTGCAGAATGAGTAGCCGAGGAGTTAAACGCTACACCTAATGAAGTAACAAACGGTTTAACATAATTGCTGATATCTTTATCGTCAATATAGTCAAATCTGTCGTTAAATTGTGAATATGCAGGCCTAATTAGAATAAGAAACAAAAACACACAGTAAATTATTTTTTGCATATGTCCTCCGAAAAAAAAATTATAGATTGTATAATATAAATACGGTTTTTTTACTTTGAAATCAATTATGATATTATATTATGTTAAATGTGTCACTTTATTTTGGTTATATTTTTATATGGTAATATTGTAAAAATTTCTTATTTGTTTTTATTTTTTGTAATTTTTACTTGATTATAACTAAATATTCCTTTGAATTTTTCGATAATGATTGTATATTTGCTCGCTTTGTTTACGGCATAATATTTGGGTACTATGAAAATTGAGAATTATGAGAAAGATAAAATGAATTATTACTTACCGAATGGGAATAAGTGGTCAGTTGGAAGTGGGGATTGGCAAAGTCATCAAAAAGAAGAAAAAAAGATACGCACAAAAAACCGCATTTTTGCATTAAGTTTTGCGGCATTATTGCTAATTATAACAAGTTTTGTAATTGTAACCGCATTTTATTAAAATCTTTAGTAATAATTAGAGTGATCTGATAATCGTTTCTAACTGCTCTTCGTTTTCCACAATTACTTCTCTGGCACTGCTTCCGTTATTAGGCCCAACAATCCCTGCTTCTTCAAGTTGGTCAACAATTCTGGCCGCCCTGGAATATCCAAGTTTAAGTCTTCTCTGTAACAAAGAGACTGAGCCCTTTTGGCTTCGGACTAAAACACGTGCCGCATCTTCAAACATTGGGTCCAATTCACCAAGGAATCCCCCTTTTGCATCATTTTTCTTTTTATCATACAAGGAGGGCAAATAATATGGTTTTGAAAATGCCGGCTGATTTTTAATGATCTCTGTTATTTTTTCGACTTCATCTGTTGAGATAAAAGCATTTTGAATTCTGATCGGCTTAGGCTGATCGGATGGCAAAAAGAGCATATCGCCTTTGCCTAACAGCTGTTCTGCACCATTTCGGTCTAATATCGTTCTTGAATCAATTTTTGTAGCAACCTGATAACCGACACGGGCAGAGAAATTTGCTTTAATTACACCTGTAATAACATTAACTGACGGCCTTTGTGTAGCAACTACTAAGTGAATACCGACGGCTCTTGCAAGTTGAGCAAGCCTTGTTATAGGTTCTTCAACCTCTTTGCCGGCAGTAATCATAAGATCAGCAAGCTCATCAATAATTACAACAAGATACGGTAGAAAATGATGCTTCATAGTATCAGTATCTTTTGGTCTCTTGGCAGGATCGGCTACTTTCTTATTGTATTCAACAATATTTCTTACTCCGGCTTTTGCCAGTTTATCATATCGGAATTCCATTTCAAACTCAACCGACTTTAATAGAAGCACTGCGTTTTGAGGAATAGTGACGATATCTTCATTCAGGTCAGGCGATATTGCCAGATAATGCCGTCTAAGTTTTTTATAGAAAGATAACTCTATTTTCTTAGGATCAATCATCATAAACTTGACCTCAGAAGGATGCTTGGAATATAAAAGGCTGGCAATAATCATATTTATACCAACACTTTTACCCGAGCCCGTTGACCCTGCTATTAACAAGTGAGGCATTTTTGCCAAATCTGTTATATATACTTCCCCATTTATTTGCTTCCCAAGAGCAATTGGCAGCTCAAATTTGGATTCCCTAATTTTATTTAACACGGAGCTTGCTCTAACTATTGTAGAAACTGCATTAGGAATCTCCACTCCTATTGCACTTTTACCTGGTATTGGGGCAATTATTCTTAATCCTCTGGCGGCAAGCGCCAAAGCTATATCATGCTCAAGACTTACTATCTGACTTATTTTAACTCCCGGAGCAGGCACTATTTCATATAAGGTAACAACCGGACCCGGAGTAACATCTATATCGGTAATATCAATGTTAAATCTCTTTAGCTTTTCTTTAAGTAGTTGAGCATTGTGTGTCAACTCTTCTTCAGCTACTTTGTAGTTTTCTTCTTCCTGCGGCTCAAGTAAATCCAGACTCAATGGCTCATAATTTATATTTTCTTCCCAAGGATCTGGTAAATCGGCGGGAAATTCCTCAGGAGGAAGTTCGTTCCCATCTCTTTGCCCGGAATTTTCTTCTTTTTGCTCAGGGTCTTTAGCAGCTGGAGTCTGAATATTCTCACTATTCTCTTCTTTTTCCCTGTTGCCCTTTTTCTTTTTTTCTTTAGCTGCCGGAATTATTTCAGATTTTTCCGCTTCATTATCCCGTCTTTTTATCCGAATTTTAGTCTGCTCAGCCTCTTCTACCTGCATTAAATCATCTGCGGTTAAAAATTCTTTCTTATCTTTGGAACCGCTCTGAGGGAGTACTTTTTCGCCTTTCCCCTGCCTTAATGATTTAACCTTTTTCAAGTTATCGGAAGCACTTTCATCTTCAGGCAATGCAAGTGTATCACTAATTTTGTCTTTACTCCTTAGGGCCAGGTTTTTCATACCTATTAAAACTTGCTCTATTTTGAAGTCAAAAGCAATTACCATTAACGCTATAAACATTACAAAATATACAATTATACACCCGACAAGCTTGAACAGCCCAAAAGATAATTTGCCAATAAAATTGCCCACTGCTCCGGAGAACAAATATGACTCGTACATTGGATTTGTGGAATTGTAGTAGGCATTTAGAGACCCAAAGAAGGATGCAAGTATTAGTCCGCCGGCAAGCAAGAGATTGAAAATTGTAAAAATTCTTCGCATATTAATTTTTACAAGATACGCAAGCCCCCAAAAGAAAATGATAAATGGGAAAGCCAGAGAGAAATAGCCCAAGACATTGTAAATAAAGAAAGAAGAAATTACTGCGCCTGCTGAACCAATCCAGTTTTCAATTTTTACATTAGCATTATTTAACAAGCCGACATTACTATCCTGCTGATTAAAAGTAACAATGCTAAGAAAAAGAATAATAGCTGCTGCCATAAGCAGCAGCCCAACAATTTTTTTCTTTTTCTCAAGAGTAAGAAGCTCTTGCTGTTTTTTAACGGCGGCCGGTTTTTCTTTTGCTTTCCTTTTCACACAACTCTCTTTTACTTAATTATAAAAATAATTATAAAAGTTTAATTACACCGGAATTAAAAGCCGGAACAGCTTCCAAAGTACCGTACTTTGAACAGTATTTTACATCATCAGCAAATCCATTTTCAAGCAGAAGTTTTCCGTGTTCCGTTTGGGCTAACATTTTACTTATGGTTTTACCATATGATTTATTTAAAGACACTGCAGCAGAGGCTGTTTCAGTCAGCTCAGCATTTTCATTCAACTTAAGTAATTCTGCTACAAGTCTGCCTGCGCAAACTGAATCTTCTAAAGAGAAGTTATTTGCCCTGCCTGAACATATAATTACTACATCCTGGTTCATCCCTGCAATTTTATTTGTTATTGAGGGTAGATTCAAAAATGAGCAAACATAAAGATTAGTTGAAAATTTTGCTTTTACAATTGCTTTGGATCCGTTAGTAGTAAAGAATACAATAGATTTATTATTCACAACTTCCGGAGTGTATTCCAATGGAGAATTGCCTAAAGCAAATCCTTCTATTTTTTTAGTATTTCGTTCACCGCCTAATAAAGTCTGACCGCCGAACATTCCGCCGGAAACTTTAACTGCAAATTCAACCGTCCCGACGGGGATAATTTCCCTGGCACCATTAGTTAAAGCTGTAACTATAGTAGATGAGGCTCTTAATACATCAATAACAACAGAAGTTCTTCCGGTAAAATACAACTCATCTGCGAACAAAGGGGAAAAGAGTACATTAATTTTCATTAGTTTCAATAATTATTATAAAAAAACAACTTACATCGCATTATTTTTAATAAAAGGAAGCGAAGATACTTTTGCCGGTACTTCCTTACCTCGTATTAAAAAGTTAATTACATTACATTCTTTGGCATAAGGCATATCAACATATGCTAAAGCAATAGCTTTTTCAAGCATAGGGCTAAAAGTACCACTGGTAATTTTGCCAACTACTTTACCATCCACACTTACATCATATCCGTGACGCGGAAATGCTTTTTCATCAGAGACCAGTGCAACCAGTTTCTTTTTTAGACCATCAGCTTTAACTTTGAGTAACGAGTCTTTGCCATTAAACTCACCTTTATTTATTTTAGTTATCCAGCTCAAACCGGCTTCTAAAGGATTTGTAGTTTGGTCAATATCGTTACCATATAAGCAAAAGCCCATTTCCAGTCTTAGAGAGTCTCTTGCCCCTAACCCAACCGGTTGAATGTTAAACTCTTTACCTGCTTCAAAAAGATTATCCCAGATTAACTTTGCTGCTGCTTCATCACCTTTAAAGTAGATCTCAAAGCCGAGCTCTCCGGTATAACCTGTTCTTGAAACTATCGCATCAATACCGCATACTTTTGCTTCAACAAAGTGGTAATATTCCATATCGATTTCTTTATCAACAATTTTTGAAACAGCTTTTTTGGAGTTAGGCCCCTGAACTGCCAATAAAGAATATTCGTCACTCTGGTTGTCAATTTTTACGTTAAACTTATTGTTCTCGTGCATCCAGGCAACATCTTTTTCAATGTTGGATGCATTTATTACAAGCATATACTTTGTATCAGTAAATTTGTAAACGAGCAGATCATCCACAATACCACCATCAGGATATAGCATGGCTGAATATTGAACACGCCCTGGATATAATTTAGTAACATCATTTACAGTTAAATTCTGTACAAAATCAGTGGCTTTTTCGCCGGTAATAAAAACCTCTCCCATATGAGAAACATCAAATACACCAATGGACTCTCTGACAGCTTTATGTTCAGCCGTAATTGAATTATATTGAATCGGCATTAAATATCCTGCAAACTCAACCATTTTAGCGTTGTACTGCTTATGGATTTCGAAAAATGTTGTTTTTTTCATAATTATATGCTTTAATTTTTTATAAATAGAATTATTTCAAATTTAAATCAAGAAAAGAAGACAAAAGAGAAATTACTATCGTCCCATCTCTGTTAAATCTTTTAAATCTTTTTTAGATATTGCTAAAAATTCACCCGGAGTGAGCTTAGCATCTTCTTCAAGCTTAAGAATCATAAAATACTTAAATCTTAATTTCGTAATAAAATCAATTTTACCTTCTTTTAACTTATGGGCAAAAGAAGGATGACATTTTATGATTAAAGATCGTTCTTTTGAAACTTTTTTAAATTTACGGAGCCATTCCTCCAAATTGTAAATATTATGAGACTGCTTTGTTAACAGCCCTGTACAGGCACAGTAAGGACATACATCTTTCATCGCCTGCATAATATTCTGCCTTACACGCTGACGTGTAATTTGAATTAAACCAAAGTCTGACATTGGAAGTACAGAAACTTTTGCCCGGTCTTTTCTGAACTCTTTTTTGAGCTCATCATATACTTTTTTACGGTTTTTCTCTTCTTCAAGATCAATAAAATCTATTACGATAATACCACCGATATCCCTTAACCGTAATTGTCTTGATATTTCCCTGGCAGATTCCAGATCTGTTTTTAATGAATTAAGTTCCTGCTCTTTGCTTTTAGCATATCTCCCGCTGTTAACATCAATTACAACCATAGCTTCAGTATGGTCAATAATCAAATAACCACCAGATGGCAAGGAAACTTTGCGCCCCATAAGGGTTTTGATTTGCTCTTCAATTTTAAATCCGTCAAATATTGAATCACTGGATCTATAAAGCTCTATTTTGTCAGCTATTTCGGGTTGTACAACGTCAACATAGCTTTTAATTTGCTTATACATCTTTTTAGAATCAATAAAAACTTTGGAGACATCGCTTGTTAATAGATCTCTGATAACACTGTTAGTTGTAGAAAGATCTTGATAAACAAGTGAAGGTGGTTCTTCGCTTTTCACTGTAGTTTCTATTTCGTGCCATGTTTTAAGAAGACTGTTCATGTCATCCTTTAAAGCATCTTCAGGCTGATGTTTGGCAACAGTTCTGATAATAAGGCCGTAGTTTTTAGGCAAGATATTTCTTGCAATCGATCTTAAGCGTTTCCTTTCTTTGAAATCAGATATTTTCTTTGAAATACCTATTTTTCCATCGAAAGGCAGCAAGACACAAAATCTTCCCGGTAAAGAGACCGAAGAACTTACACGCACACCCTTATTGTTTACAGGTTCTTTTGTGATTTGAATGATAATTTCCTGCCCTTTTTTAAGATTAGGCGGGGAATATTGTGGTCTGGGCGCGGGATGCCCATTTGAGGCTTCTTCATCTTCATCTATATCAATATCTTTGTCATCTTCGCTAAGCATATCCTGAAATTGCTTAGTACTTTCCCCGATATCAGAAAAATGCAAAAAAGCATCGTGCTTCATACCGATATCAATAAAGGCGGCTTTAATCCCCGGTAAAACCCGGGCAACTCTTCCTAAATAAATATCACCGACCATCCTGCGATTTTCAGGATAATCTACAAAAAAGTCAACTAGGTTCCCTTCTTCCGTGATAGCAACACGTGTTTGCGTAGTGGAAGAATTTATAATTATTTCTTTTGGCATAAGGAACAAACTCGTTTAATGAAATTATATATTTCATAATAAATATGTGAAAATAGCCAAAAGCGGAAACAGAGTACTGCATAGGAGCATCTTGCAGCTCCCGAACATCATTCTTAATAAAACAAGAATATGTTAGTACATAAAAATATAATAAGTAATTTTCCACTTTTGGGCTTCTTTTAATTAATTTTTCCCCTGCCGTAAAAGCAGGGAAAATAAAAAAAATCTATGGTATAAGATAGCAATTATTTTAAATAAAAATTTTAAAATAATCAGCTGCTATCTTTAATAATTTAAGTACAGAAAAATAATAGTTCCTCTATTTTTATATAAAGGAAAGAAGCTCCCCAAAAGGAGCTTCTTAAAAAGAGCATTAATTATCGCTTACTTTTTCTTCAGAATCATTGTTTTTAGCTTCAGTTTCCTTCAATAGTTCCCTGCGGCTCAGTGAGAATTTACCATTTTCAATTTTGATAAGTTTAACAGTAACTTTATCACCCTCTTTGTAATAGTCAGTTACTTTATTAACTCTCTTTGTATCTATTTGAGAAATGTGTAAAAGTCCTTCTTTACCCGGTAGAATTTCAACGAAAGCTCCGAAATCCATAATTTTTGTAATGACACCGTCATAAATTTCTCCAACTTCTGGAGAAACTGTCATTTTACGGATATGTTCTTTACATTTAGCTGCATTTTCCTGGTTTGTAGCAGCAATATTTACGTTTCCATTATCTTCAATATTAATTTCAACGCCGAACATTCTCTGCATACCCTGAATGGTTTTTCCACCAGGACCGATAATCATACCAATTTGATCTGTAGCTACCTTTATCTGAAGTAAACTTGGTGCATAAGGAGAAAGAGTTTCCCTTGGGGCAGCAATTGCGTCATTCATAATACCAAGGATGTGCATTCTTCCTTCTTTTGCCTGATATAAGGCTTCGCGCATAATTTCAAAAGAAATACCGCGAATTTTGATGTCCATTTGGAAAGCGGTAATACCTTCGGCACTTCCGGCAACTTTGAAATCCATATCTCCAAGATGATCTTCATTTCCAAGGATATCAGTTAAAACTTTATGCTGTGAATCTTCTTTTATAAGGCCCATTGCTATACCTGCAATTGCCTTTTGCATAGGAACACCGGCATCCATCAGAGATAAAGATCCGGCACATACTGTTGCCATAGAAGATGAACCATTTGATTCTAAAATGTCAGAAATGATACGAACTGTGTATGGGAATTTATCATCAACCGGAGCAACCATTTTAAGAGCTCTCTCAGCAAGATTTCCATGTCCGACTTCACGTCTGCCAACTCCGGTCATTCTTCCAACCTCGCCGACACTAAAAGGCGGGAAGTTATAATGAAGCATAAACTTCTTAGAATATTCTTCAAGCAAGCCTTCAACCGTCTGCTCATCATTCTTAGTACCGAGAGTTACAGTTGTTAGACTTTGAGTTTCGCCTCTTGTGAATAAAGCAGAACCATGTGTTCTTGGTAATACCCCAAGCTCAACAGTAATTGGACGAACTTGCTTGGTATTTCTACCGTCAAGTCTTATATCGTCTTCTAAAATCCGTTTACGCATAAGATCTTTCTCCATATCATGAAGAATTTCACCTATTACTTTTTCAGATTCAGGGTATTTTTCTGCTAATTCGGTAATTACAATTTGTTTTAGTTCATCATTTTTCTCTATTCTTTCTTCTTTGGAAAGAACTGAGTAAACAACATCTCTAAATTTATCATAAGCTAAATTATTAACATCTTCAAGAATAGCAGGATCAATAACTTTTTCTTCAACTACTCTTTTAATTTTACCAGCTGCCTCCTGGAACTCAAGCTGAAGCTTAACTATTTTCTTGATCTCGGTATGAGCAAAACTTAATGCTTCCAAAAGATCTTCTTCCGAGACTTCTTTAGCTTCACCTTCAACCATCATAATAGAGTCATCAGTACCTGCAACAACAAGCTCCATATCACTTACCTGAAGCTGCTGGAAGGTAGGGTTAACAATCCATTGACCATCAACCCTTCCGACTCTAACTTCACTTACTGGTCCAAGGAAAGGAATATCAGATATAGTTAAAGCAGCAGAAGCACCTATTGCAGCGAGGATATCTGCATCATTCTCGCCGTCATAAGACAAAACGAAAGCAATAACTTGGGTTTCATTTTTGAAATCTTTTGGGAAAAGAGGTCTGATAGGTCTGTCTATAATTCTTGCAGAAAGAATTTCTTTTTCTGAAGGTCTGCCTTCACGTTTAATAAATCCGCCGGGAATTTTACCTGCAGCCGATGTTCTTTCTCTGTATTCTACCTGTAATGGGAAAAAATCTTGGTCCGGAGCAGCTTCATTTTTTGCAACTGCCGTAACAAGCACCATTGAATCACCATATCTAACCATAACAGCACCATTTGCCTGCTTAGCAAACCGGCCTGTCTCAAGAGATAATATTTTACCACCGATTTCTACTTCTTTTACTACCTTCATTACTTACCTTACTTTCTTATATTCAATTCTTTAATAATGGCTCTATATCTTGTAATATCTTTTGCAATTAGATAATCCAATAATCTTCTTCTTTTACCAACCATCATCATTAAGCCACGACGAGAATGGTGATCTTTTTTGTGAACGTTAAAATGTGCAGTAAGGTCATTGATTCTCTTTGTTAACAAAGCAATCTGAACTTCTGATTTACCTGAGTCTTTTTCGTCTTTCCCGAATTTTTTTACTAGTTCGAGCTTTTCTTCTTTTGTCATTACAACTATCCTTTTATTTTTGTTCGATATAATCCCAGAACTGACCGGGGTTAATTAAAAAGCGTATTATTTTCTAACAATATTTCTTTTGATGCTATCACGTCTTTTTGTATTTGCGAGACTAAATCATCAATAATATTGTATTTTTTTTCTTCTCTAATATATTTTATTATTTCAACTTTTACAACTTTGCCATAAACATCTTTATTAAAGTCAAATATAAAAAATTCAGGTAAAAGTACAGCATCGTTATAAAAAGTAGGCCTTACGCCCAAACTCATAACGCCATTATACTTTTCACCGTCTATAAAAATTCTTCCTGCATAGATTCCATTTTTAGGCATTAACTTAATATTTTCAACGGCTATGTTAACTGTAGGGAATCCTAAAGTTCTGCCCCTTTTATCTCCTTCAATTACTTTGCCTTCAATAGAATAGAAACGTCCTAAAAAGTTCCCGGCTTTTTCAAGGTTTCCATCAGTTATAGCATGCCTTACTTTTGTACTACTTACGGTCTCACCGCCCACAGAAACTGGCCCAATTGCATCTACACTAAAGCCCAAATCTCTGCCAAACATTTCAAGAGTCTCTCTATTACCTTCTCTGCCTTTACCAAATTGATGGTCATGGCCGATAATTATTTCTTTAAAACCAATTTTTTTATAGAGATAATCTTTTATAAAACTTTCGCTGGGAATCTGAGAAAATTCTTTTGTAAAATTGATTACAAGCACATTTTCAATTCCATATTCCTCTATCAGTTTGAGTTTTTCATCTGTAGTAGTAAGTAAACTAATGTGATTAGCATTTGAATTTAACACTAAACGGGGATGCGGACTAAAAGTTACCAGAAAATTGCGCCCTGATTTTTTTTTCGATCGTTCAATTACCTCTTTTAGTATATGTTGATGGCCAATATGAAGGCCGTCAAAAGTGCCCAAAGTTAAGTAAGTATTTAAATCCTTTTTTACATCTTCGATGTCGTAGAAAACGCGCATACCAATCTATTTATACATTTAATCAATAAATATACAATATTATACTTAAAAATAAAATACTATTAACAATGTATAAAGCAAAGCACATCTTGAATAAGCTGCATAGAATAGCAGGTTGCAATTGAGGTAAATTTGAGCAAGGCAAGCTGTTTTTTATCTTAATTTATTATAAATAACTTAATGGTTTATA
>JAUZPC010000330.1 GCA_030706105.1 Bacteroidota bacterium
TTGTTGAAAAGAATTAAGTAGAGGAAATTGTTAAACTGGATGTTAATGACCATAAGACGGTGTCTCTGATACATGAATTAGCAGAAGTCCTGAATATTAAATATGAAACAAAATCAATAAAAATTAAATATAGAGCTAATAAAGAAAATTCAGAAAAAATAAAGAAATTAATCTATGGCAAATAAACTAATCATTAACGGCACCTCTTTGACTATAGAATTGGTCGAAGAGTATTTAAACTCAAATCTTAAAGTTGAGCTTTCAGAAAAATCAAAAGCTAAAATTCAGGAATCCAGGGACTTAATTGAAAAATGGATTAAAGAAGATCAGGTAATATATGGCGTAACAACCGGTTTCGGTGAGTTTGCTAATGTAAAAATATCCTCAGAGGATATAAAGAAACTTCAGGAAAATCTTATACTAAGCCACGCCGTAGGATGCGGCGAACAGATGCACCCGCGTTTTGTTAAGATAATGATGCTTTTAAGATTAAATGCACTATCCAGAGGCAACTCAGGCATCAGGCTTAAAACGTTAGATTTGCTTATCAACATGATAAACAATAATATTATTCCCGTGCTGCCGATGCAGGGCTCGGTCGGCTCAAGCGGCGACCTTGTTCAGCTTGCTCATCTTGTAATGGCAATGATCGGCAAAGGGAGAGTTCAGATTATTGAAAATGTTAATGCTGAAAATGCAATGGCGGCAGAAATACTTCCGGCGGAAGAAGGACTTAGGAAATTTGGACTAAGCCCGATAGTATTAGAAGCAAAAGAAGGTTTAGCTTTAATAAACGGCACCCAGATGATGACTTCATTTGCCTGGTACATTACTGCAAGGGCTAACAAGCTTATAAAACTTGCAGATATTTCAGCCGCATTAACGCACGAAGCTTTGCGCGCTACTGATAAAGCTTATGATAAAAAGCTGCATGCTTTACGCCCATATCCCGGACAGATAGCTACCGCAGAAAATATGTTAAAACTGATAGCAGGCAGCGAAATAAGAAAATCGCATCTGGAAAATGACAAGAGAGTGCAGGACGCATATTCCTTAAGATGCATTCCTCAAATTCACGGTGCTTCACGCGATGCCATTGATTATGTTACATCACGGGTACAGATTGAAATAAATTCGGTTAATGATAATCCCGTAATTTTCCCTGAAACAGGGGAGCATATTGAAGGCGGAAATTTCCACGGCCAGCCGATGGCTTTAGCCATGGACTTTATGGGCATTGCCCTTTCAGAATTGGCAAATGTTTCTGAACGGCGCATTGAAAGAATGGTCAATGGGGCTTTAAGCGGTCTGCCGCGCTTTTTAACTCCAAATGGCGGACTTAATTCCGGCTTTATGATTGCCCAATACACTGCAGCAAGCTTAGTTTCTGAAAATAAGGTGCTTGCGCATCCTGCAAGTGTGGACTCAATTCCAACCTCTGCCAATCAGGAAGACCATAACTCGATGGGTTCAATAGCAGCACAAAAATGCTTTAAGATTATGCAGAACCTCGAAAACGTTTTATCAATTGAAATGACTACTGCCTGCCAGGCACTCGATTTCCTCAAACCTCTTAAATGCGGAAAAGGAACAGATGCTGCTTACAAGGAGATAAGAAAAGTCACCGACTGGATTGAAGAAGACAAGTTCTTGTATAATGAAATCCAGAAAGTGCTAACGCTTATTAAAGATGATACAATCTTGAATGCAGTACAGCGTGAAGTTGAGATAGCATAAATTTATATGTATTTGCAAAGAGCCGGGCTCGTCCCGGCTTTGTTGTTTTTAAGTAAAATCCTGCCAAATGTTTAAATAAGGAAATAATCTCTTAAATATATTAGTTTTTCTATGTAGGGAAAGTAAGTACATCAGTAAAATAGTTTGTCTTATTTGAATTATAGGAAATTGATAGTGTAACGCATATTGCATAAATTTAATTGCGGAATTACTGCGGATGGCTTATTATTGTCCAGATAAGGATTAAATGGGTTGCATGGATTATCAGATATAATGTTTAGGGCCGAAAACAATCCGAACAATTGTGCAGTCTGTAGCCTGAAAAATTACGGACTTATTAATGAACATCGCACAAGAAAGAACCAGTTATTCTTTGTAATAAAGAGTTACAAAGCAGTTCTAAAAGAATTTTCTTTGAAAATTAAAACTTTATTGTATCTTTGTATTATGGTTTATTAATTTTGTATTATTGTACGTATTTAAGACAGCGGAACCGGTTTTTTTTCGTCCGCACAAAGACAACTTATTATTTATCGGATAAATATTGGATTAAAATTGAATTTAACGCCGTATCACGCAAAATATGCTACTAAAAGAAGCCCTTCTGACAGTGTGGAAAAACTTGTTGTATCCATAATGGATGCTCAGGGGGATCTTAATCCTCACCAGGTAGAAGCATCTTTTTTCACTTTCAGGTCTCCCCTTTCCACTGGGCTGAAATTAAATTACATTATCAATAATATTAAATAAGAGGTGGGTATATGTTTCTTAATAAAGTAATTCTTCAAAATTTTAGAGCTTTCAAAGGCTATCACGAAATTCCTTTATCCAATTTATCAGTTCTTGTTGGTAAAAATGACATAGGAAAATCGACAGTTTTAGAAGCCATTGATATTTTACTCAATGGCGGGACTATTAAATTTGACAAGGAAGATATCTGCAAGTATAAAAATGAAAATGAAGAATGCATAATTGGCGGGGTATTTACAACTATACCGGATGAAATAATAATTGACGAGACTGCTCCGACATCATTAGCTGAAGAACATTTACTATATGCTGATAATACTCTTATCCTGCTATATAAGACAAAAACTGCGGCAAATCTTAAACCGTATATTAGAACAAATTTTCCAAATGATAAATATTATAAAAATATTCTGGATAAGAAACTTGAGGATTTAAAGAAAATTGTAAAAGAATTAGGAATAGACAAAGAGAACTACACATATAATGCATCTAAGAAAGCTGAAATACGGAAAGCTATTAGGGAACATATAAATATTGTTCTTACAGAACAGGATATTTCAATCGATAAAGAAGATGGAAAATCAATTTATGACAAATTATTAAAATACTTACCAGTCTATTCGCTATTCCAGTCTGACCGGAAAAATGAAGATCAAGACAAAGAAGCTCAAGATCCGATGAAAACGGCTACTAAAGAAATATTGGGCTCATTAAGTGAAGAGCTAAATAAAATAGAAAATAGTGTTAAGGAATATGTAACAAGATTAACTGACGAAACACTAAAAAAGCTGGGGGAAATGAATCCCGAACTTATCGATATTCTTGATCCTGAATTTTCAAAAACTCCTGACTGGTCTTCTGTTTTTAAGTATTCCCTTAAAACAAAAGATGATATACCTTTAAACAAAAAAGGAAGTGGTGTAAGGAGAATGATACTCCTTAATTTTTTCCGGGCGAGGGCTGAAAAATATATTGGGGAGGAAATGGAATCCCAAAATAAATTAAGTAATAACATTATTTATGCTTTTGAAGAACCGGAGACATCCCAGCATCCAGATCATCAAAAATTACTGATCCAATCCTTTATTGAATTGGCAAAAAGACAAAACATTCAGATTTTATTAACAACTCACAGTCCAGGTATAGCTAAATTACTTCCAAAAGAATCAATTATTCTACTTAAGAAATCTTCTTCTCAGATAAATGTATTTTATGATAACGATGAAATTTTAAAAGAAGTATCCTCTTCATTGGGTATATTACCTAATATTGATATAGAAACAATAAATAGAGTTAAATTAGTTATTTGCGTTGAGGGACATACCGATGTTAATTTCCTTAAAAACATAAATCAATCAATTCAAGAACTAAAAGACATAGTAGATATTAGTCGAGATGACTTAATTATAATACCTCTTGGTGGAAGTTCCCTGCAATTTTGGGTAGATCATGAATATCTTAAAAACCTTAAA
>JAUZPC010000331.1 GCA_030706105.1 Bacteroidota bacterium
CAACATTCTCAAAAGGAGTATATTTCCCTTTTGAGTGCATATTCTTACTTTTTACTATTTGACTATCCCAAAGGTTTATAATTGAGAAATCCGCATCATAACCATTTTTAATAACGCCCTTCTCATCTAATTTAAAGAAGGCAGCGGTGTTTGAAGCAAGCAGATTTATCGTAGTTTCCAAAGAAATTCTGCCTTTAAGAAAGCCCTCGCTAAACAAAAACGGAACCCGGTGTTCAACTCCTGGAATTCCCCCATATACTTTTCTAAAGTCCTTAGACTTTTTTTCTTTTTTAGGATCACACCCGGCATGGTCTGTAGTAACAAATGAAAGAGTTCCGTCTTTTAACCCTTTCCACAGTGCCGACATATCTTTGCGTTGTTTTACCGGAGGAGCTGTCTTTAAATAAGCAGCTATTTTAGCATTATTGAAATCCTGCTGCGTAAAATATAAATAATGAGGACAAGTCTCAGCAGTTATTGTTACACCTTCAAGCTTCGCTTTCCGAATCATCTCTAAACCTTCCGCAGAACTTAGATGCACAATGTGGATTTTGCATTTAGTTTTTTTCGCAATTTCAATCATAAGTTCAATTGCCTGAACTTCAGCTTCCACATTTCTGGAACTGCAATAGTATTTCCAATCGTCCTGCTTTGATTTGCCGATTTTATTTGAATTACTTTCAATTACATTTTTATCTTCAGCATGTACGGCCAGTATTCCATTCACAGCTTTAATATGCTTTGCAGTTTCAAGCATTTGCACAGAGTTAATATCAGTAAAAGTATCCATACCTGACACTAAGTATGCCTTAAAACCGGCAACACCATTTTTCGCTAAAGAAGCAATTTGTTTCCCAATATCAGTATCAGAATCAAAATCATTACCCCTCACCCCACCCCAGAAAGCATAATCAACTACACTCTTATCCTTAACACTTTCACATTTCACTTTCATGTTACTTACAGAAGTAACAGGCGGCAGTGAAGTACAAGGCATATCTATGATTGTAGTAGTTCCTCCCCAAACGGCAGCGGTTGAAGCATGTTTAAAGTCCTCCCTGAATTCAAATCCGGGAGTATCAAAATGAACATGCGGATCTATTCCACCGGGAATTAATAATCTGAAATTACCATCAATTGAGCTTTTATCCTCTTTATCATAAAGGAATTTTTCATTCTTTTTAATGAATTTTTTAAGCTTTGAAGGAGTACTTATTTCCGACCATTTTATTGAAGGCTCAATAACCGGCTGAATTTTACTAAATGATTTATTAAAAGTGATATCAACCAGTTTAAGGTTGTTATCACTTTCACAAATAAAAACATTCTTTATGGTATGATTTTTAATTTTACTCATCTTCAACTTATAAAGTATTTTCGATCCCTACTTCATCGTTGAACTGTTCTATCAATTTGTCCCATTCAGGAACAACGCCAAATCTTTCTTTCCAATAATTCTCATCATACCATTGGGCATTTAATTCTTCAACAGATTTACCCTGCTGCTCAACCCAAGTGAAGTACTTTAAGTTATGAATAGTTTTTTTATCGTAGTAAGATAATTCCTTAAAGTAATCAATGCTCTGGTTTTTTATAGCTATATTCCAATCCAATTCAGCTTGTTTAATAGAGTATTTTCCCCAGTCATTAGTCATTTCTTCAAGTCTGGATTTATACATATTAACGGAATCGGTAAAAATTGTAAAGATTACATCGTTCTCGTTATACTCATAATACTTAGCCTGTTTAATAGCAGAAATTAAATTACTATGAGAAGAGATGCCCATATCGGCAAGCCTGCCAATGGTTGTTTCGTCAACACCCAAGCCGCTTAAATACTGTTTTCCTTCAGGTTCGTTGAATAAACGAAGAGATCTTAAAGGATGTTCATCATTTATGGCAGCAACTGAATCTGTATTTTTAACATTATGAACCCAAGGAATATGTTTATCTCCAATTCCTTCAATTCTATGCGCACCAAAGCCATTAAGCAAAAGAGTAGGACATTGTAAAGCTTCAGAAGCAGTTACATTTACAAGCGGGAATTTCTCTCTTAAGTAATCCCCTGCTCCGATAGTGCCGGCAGAACCTGTTGCACTAACATAACCGCTTAACCTTTGACCGTCTTTTTTAATCTGATTAAACAAATCTTCAATTGTGGAACCTGTAACGGTATAATGCCAAATAGGATTACCGAACTGATCAAACTGGTTAAAGATTAAATACTCGTCGCCTTTTGCTTCAAGCTCATGACATTTATCATAAATTTCTTTAACATTACTCTCACAGCCATGAGTAGCATAAACTTCTGCGCCGATCTCTTTTAGCCAGTCAAATCTTTCTTTACTCATTTCTTCCGGCAGAATTGCAACTGCGTGTACAGAAAGTAAAGCAGAGTTAAATGCTCCGCCACGGCAATAATTTCCGGTTGACGGCCAAACTGCTTTGTGGGCATCAGGGTTAAACCTGCCCGTAACTAAATATGGGGCCAAACAGCCGTAAGTAGCACCAACTTTATGAGCGCCTGTGGGAAAATATTTTCCGCATAATCCAATTATTCGAGCTTTAACTCCGGTTATTTCTTTTGGAATTTCTAAATAATTTATTCCTCCAATTTTACCGGTATTTACATCATTTCTCCAATTAATTCTAAAAAGATTTAATGGATGCAGCTCATTCAAATCAATATTTTCTAATTTGTTTTGAATTTTAGATGGAATAGATTTTGGATCTTTCAATTGTTTAAAAGTAGGCAATACAATCTTTTTATCCCTACAGCGTTTAATAGAATTCTGCAAGAATACTTCGTTTTCTGTTTTCCAGTTCCAATTATTCATAATTTACCAATAGATTATTTATTATTATATAATTAAGAAAAATAAGAAATTATTGATATAAAAATCCACTTTATTATTGATGGATTTTTTATTTTTTCATCTAAATTTTAAATGATATTCGGTATAAATTAGATAAAAACAAGGAGGGGTTTTTAATTTTTGCAGGATGTTTTTTACTGGATTAAAATATTTAATCAGACAATTTTTGACTTTATGAATTCATATTCTTCGGGGCGGTTCATATTGTAGAAAGTACCCGGAATGTATTGAGAATAGGTTTTTTCAATATCAATTATTTCCCCGTTAACACTTTCTATCAACTGCAGGACTTTGCATTTCCTTTTTTGCTGAACGGGATTTCTCTCTTCATCAATTGATTCTTTGCTGATAATTCTCTCAATATCAGGAATAATTTTTTTGTTATATAAACCGGCTAACTGTTGTATAAATCCATCGGCAACGGCAACCGTTATCTGCTTCTCAGTTGGATAGTCAATAATATGTGAAATTGTTCCTTCATTCATTAAAGGTATGTCGCATGAAATAACAAAATTTTTTGCTGTTGTTGAATAATGCAGCCCTGCATGAATTCCGCCAATGGGCCCTGCTTTTTTATAAATATCTTCATAAAGTGGAATATGCAGGAAATTGTATTCTTCAGGAGTATTAGTAACAATAATTATGCTTTCAAAAAGAGAAGACATAAGATTAACTACTCTTTGAATGATGGTGGAGTCCCCAAGCTTTAACAGGGATTTATTCTGCCCCATCCTGCTGCTTGTTCCGCCGCAAAGTATTATCCCTGTTATATTTTTATACATTTAACCCAATCACCTTTTGCGACATTTCGCTTTTCTTCATCAATTACGACAAGACAATTTGCGTTATTTAGAACCATGATATTTCCTGACGATTGTGAAACTGCAGTTTCGACCATATATGAATTTTTACTTTCGTTAAAGGAGTAATAGCCCCTTAAGAAATGCATCTTGCCATCTGATTTAAATACGTCATTAACCAATTCTGCTTTAATAACATCAAATGGTTCCATGCCATAAAGGTTATTCACTGCTGGTTTAATAAATACATTAAAATTTACAAATGCAGACAC
>JAUZPC010000332.1 GCA_030706105.1 Bacteroidota bacterium
ATAGAAAAGGGAACATAGCAGAGAAATTTGTCGGGTTACAGCCTAAAAGTACTTATACTGACCTTATTAATAGACTAAAGGGTAAATAAGGTTAGTTTAAGATGCTAATGGTTTTGTTTAGTGCCTAATTGGTTCTTCGCTTTAGAATGATGTTTTGTGTAAAGGCCGGATTACTTTTCGTCTGTTTTTTATTTAGAACAATAATTCAAATGTGATTTAACCTTGCTTGTGAAATTAGTAAAAAATTGTATATTTAAAACCAATTTATGAATATGTTCGATTTAGGATAAAATTTTGGATATAAAAAATAAACCCAAAATATTAATTACTGAGGATGATTTCGATAATCAAAGATTTCTAACGATTTTTTTAGGAAAGAGATATGATCTTGTTATATGTGACTCCGATAAGACATTTTTTCCTACTTTAGAAAAACATCGTCCCGAAGTGATTATAATGGATATTTCCTTAAAGGGGAGTAAAGACGGTCTTCAGATTACGCGTGAATTGAAAGCTAATAGAGATTATAAGGATATACCTGTAATTTGTTTAACTGCCCATGCTTTTCAAAAGGATAAAGAAAATGCTGAAGATGCAGGGGTAGATTTGTTTTTGGCTAAACCTGTTGAAAATGAAATTTTATTAAACGCTATTGAATCATTCAGGATTAAAGAAGAAATTTAAGATCAAATTGTATAAGAAATGATAAAAAAAATCCCGCTTTCGCGGGATTTTTTGTTTTTAATCGTGTCTCAAAAATCTGGGTTCTTCTAAAGTCAGTGTTAGTGAAATTCTATGAGTATTATCAAGATTGTCTAACGCTGAACCGCTGAATTTTGCAAATGAATAGTCTATGTTAAGTTTGGGAAATCTAACACCGGCTCCAACAGTAAACTGTTTTACATCGTTGTAACCTGCTCTAATGGATACAATATTTTTAAAGCTGTATTCAAAGCCTGAATGAACATCAAAACTTACTGGACCTAAATGGAAAGTGGAAGCAAATTTTCTGTTCTCAAACCTTACATCAAAGTCAAGTGCCGGAATAACTTTACCCCAAAGGAAATCGAATGAGTACGCTGCACCAATTTTAGCAGTAGGGGTAATCAATTCATTTCTTCCGGTGCTCCAGGCAACTAATGTAGTTGTAATATCCTGAACATTAGCTCCAATAAAAAGGTCTTTATAAGGTGAATACAATGCGCCGACATCAAAACCGATACCGGTTGCACCAAATTCAGCTATATCTCTTCTTATAATTTTAAAGTTTGCACCATAAGAGAAATTTTCATCTACTTTCTTGGCAAAAGTCAGGTAGAAAGCCCAATCCTGATTACTGAATTCGGTTACTTTTGCAGGATCAATTCTCGCGTTGGGATTCATTATATCATAAATAACTCTTTTATCATCATTGGATGCATCAACCAGCGCATTTCTCGTATCCGGAATTCCGTCTATTCCTAATCTCATGATACTTAGACCAAAAGACATATCCGATCCATAAGGGATTGCAACTGCCCCGTAATTATAATTAACAAGATTACCATAACGCTCATCATGCATTAAAGTAATTTGGGGGTAATTAATACGAGACAAAGCTGCTGGGTTATAATAACCAGCAGTAACGTCATTAGCAACAGCAACGTAGGCGCCTCCCATACTCAAGGCTCGTCCGCCGACTCCTATTGCCATAAACTCACCTGCATATTTACTTATTACTGTTTGTCCATTAGTAATATTGAACGTAAATAAGACTACCAAAAAAGCAAAAAAGATTTTATTAAGCATTAGTGATGCTCCAGTATTAAAATGATTTTGAAATTAGTACGAAAATTCATATTTAGCCTTAGAAAGTCAAGTCAATAGCTTGTACTAACTGATTTATTAACATATATTTAGGTCAAAACTACAGTACTTATGCACTTAGAAATGACCTTTATTATACAAAATTGTTTACTTATGCAGATTGACTAAGAATTATTTGACGACCTCATTTAGCAAAAATGAGGTCGTTGAGAAATATTATTTTTTGAATTCAATTAAGGATTGATCATACTCTTCAGGTTTTTTATAGCCTAACAGATTTAATACTGTTGATGCTATGTTTGAAAGACCCGGAGTATTTATTTCTGCCATTTTATATTCACCCTGGTAACCCGGATCGTAAATAATAAATGGAACAGGATTAAGAGTATGTGAAGTCTTTGGAACTTTTTCACCGCTTTTAGATATAGTGTACATTTCGTCAGCATTACCGTGGTCGGCAGTAACAAGTGCTATGCCGCCAAGTTCTTTAATAACTTCAAGCACTTTCCCTACGCACTCGTCGGTAGTCTGAACCGCTATAACTGCAGCGTCAAAATTACCTGTATGCCCAACCATATCTCCGTTTGGATAATTAAGTCTTAGGAACTTGTATTTTCCGGATCTTAAGTTAGCTATGAAGTCCGTTGTAATTTCATAAGCTTTCATTTTAGGAGCCTGATCAAACTGTATTTTATCAGACGGAATTTCTACAAATTTTTCTAAATCAGGACAGAGATAACCGCTCTTATTGCCGTTCCAGAAATATGTAACATGCCCGAATTTTTGTGTCTCGGAAATAGCATAAGAGTGAACATTAGCGGAGCAGAGATATTCACTCATTGTTTTATCAATTTCAGGAGGCAGTACTAAGTAATTAGCAGGTATGTTAGTATCGCCGTCGTATTGCATCATTCCTGCATATAAAACATTTGGAACTCTTTGCCTGTCAAAATAAGTAAATTCCTTATCTTCAAAAGCTTTTGAAATTTCAATTGCCCTGTCGCCTCTAAAATTAAAGAAAATGACTGCATCATTATCTTCAATTGTTCCAAGTGGTTTGTCGTTTTTATCTACAATTACAAATGATTCAAGATACTGATCTGTAGCTTTTTCATCTTCCTTATAAAAAGTAGTAACAGCTTCTATGGCGGAACTAAAGTGCCTTCCTATTCCAAGTACGTGAGCATCCCAACCGCGTTTAACCACGCTCCAGTCTGCGTTGTACCTGTCCATTGTTACTATCATTCTTCCGCCGCCTGAACCGATTTGATAATCAAATCCCTGAGCATTTAGCTTTTTAAGCAGCTCATCAACCTGATTAAGATAAATAAGGGCACTTTTGCCGGGGACATCTCTTCCGTCAAGCAGAACGTGAAGTCTCACTCTTTTTACTCCCTGCTCGGCACATTTATTTATCATGGCAAACAAGTGATTTATATGTGAGTGAACATTACCGTCAGAAAGTAATCCAATAAAATGAACTGTACTTCCGGCTGTTCCTTTTTCAATAATACTTTTCCATAAAGGAGTTGTAAAAATTTGACCGGTTTCAATTGATTTATTAACCAATTTAGCACCTTGATCAAAAATTCTTCCCGCACCAATTGCATTATGTCCCACCTCACTATTACCCATATCATCTTCGGAAGGGAGGCCTACAGCAGGGCCATGCGCTTTTAATTGAGTGTATAGCTCAGATTTAAACAGTTTATCTAAGACAGGAGTATTTGCTTTAAATACTGCATTTCCATCGTATTCTTTTCCTATGCCAACGCCATCCATAATAATAACAGCCAGGGGGCCTTTTCTGCCATGAAAATTATCTAATTTCTCAAGTTTTAATGACATTTATTTTCCTAAATAATTAAGTTAAAAACAAAAATGATCCTAATACAAATATAATTTAATTACTGCATTTAATCAGGTGAATAAAATAGCTTCAATCCGGGAACCTCAACAGTAGTTTTGTAAACCGAATTAGTTTCATCTTCGGTTATGTATAAAGTTTTTAAGTCTGGTCCGCAGAATTCAACATTACTGGGTTTTTTCCCTGGAGTTTTAATCTTTTTTAAAATATTTCCTTCAGGAGAAATTACGTAAATATGACCTCCTCCAAAATGAGCAGCATATAAAT
>JAUZPC010000333.1 GCA_030706105.1 Bacteroidota bacterium
GTGAACAGACAAGAATTAAATTGTCTGTTGCAGCTTTTTCTCACACCGCATACTATGACTCTTATATTGCTAATTTTCTTGAAAATAAATTTGAACTTCCCAAATCGCATATAAGGATTAATCAGCCAATTGTAAAGCAGCTAAGATATGGTGAGAACCCTCATCAAAAAGCTGCTATCTATGGTAATTTCTTTGAATATTTTGAAGTCTTTCACGGAAAAGAATTATCATATAATAATATATTGGATTTAGTTGCTGCAGAGGAATTGATCGAAGATCTTGAAGACAATTCCTGCGTTATTATTAAACATAATAATGCTGCTGGGGCTGCTACAGGTTCGTCACTTTTTGATGCTTATACAAAAGCATTAAAATGTGATCCGGCTTCTGCTTATGGTGGTATTGTAGTGTTTAATTCTATTGTTGATGAAACACTTGCCGCAAAACTTAATGAGATATTTCTGGAGATAATTGCTGCTCCTGGATTTACTGAAGGTGCTGTAGATATTCTCTTTAAGAAAAAAGATAGAAGATTACTTAAAAGATTGAAATTAATAAATAATAAAGATATGTCTTTCAGAAATATCCCTGGCGGAGTTTTAGCTCAAGATAAGGATAGTGAGACATTAAATTTTGATAATCTTAAAGTTATAACTGAAAAGAAACCAACAGCTGGCGAGATGGAAGATCTTGTCTTCGCCTGGATAGTGGCTAAACATACAAAGTCTAATGCTATTGTCTTTGTTAAAGATAAAGCTACATTGGGTGTTGGGGCTGGACAAATGTCCAGAGTTGATTCTGCTAAAATTGCAAAAATGAAAAGCATTGAACATAAGCTTGATCTTACCGGTTGTGTAGCCGCTTCTGATGCGTTTTTTCCATTTGCCGACGGCTTATTGGAAATAATCAAATGCGGTGCTGTTTCTGTTATTCAGCCAGGTGGCTCTGTAAGAGATCAGGAAGTGATTGATGCTGCTAATAATAATAATATTTCAATGGTTTTTACAGGTTTAAGACACTTTAAACACTAAGAGGTTTTATGGGTATTTTTGATTTTTTCGCTGCCGATATTGCTATGGATTTAGGCACAGCGAATACTTTAATTTATGTAAAAGGCAAGGGGATTGTTCTTAATGAACCATCTATAGTTGCTTTTGATAGGAATACAAAAAAAATTATAGCTTTCGGAAACCGTGCTAAAGAAATGCAGGGACGTGAGCATAAAGAAATTAGGGTCAGCCGCCCTATGCGTGATGGTGTAATTGCCGATTTTGAAATTGCAGAAGGTATGATTCGTGCTTTCATTAAAAAAGTTAGAGGAAGTGCGTTTTCCAGTAAAAGAATTGTAGTTGCAGTTCCCAGTGGTGTTACAGAAGTTGAAAAACGTGCTGTAAGAGACTCTGCTGAGCATGCCGGCGCAAAAGAAGTACATTTAGTTGCTGAACCGATGGCTGCCGCTATTGGTATAGGCATTGATGTAGATGCTCCTGTTGGCAATATGATTATTGATATTGGCGGCGGTACTACTGAAATTGCTGTTATTGCTCTTTCAGGAATAGTTAATGAAGAATCCATTAGAATAGCAGGGGACGAAATGAATTCTGCTATTATGCAATTTTTTAAAAAGAATCATAATATTTTAATTGGTGAGCGTACCGCAGAAGCCATTAAATGTGAGGTTGGTTCTGCTGTCCCGTTAAAAGAGGAAATTACAATTCAGGTTAAAGGAAGAGATTTAGTCGGCGGCGTACCTAAGACTTCTGAAGTAAGTTCAGTTGAGATAAGGGAAGCACTTGCTGAAGCTGTTTCTCAGATAGTTGAGGCTGTAAAGCAGTCGCTAGAAAAAACTCCTCCTGAGTTGTCGGCTGATATTCTTGACAGAGGGGTAATGATAACCGGCGGCGGCGCATTACTTAAAGGTTTAGATGAAAGAATCAGGATGGAAACAAATCTTCCTGTTCATGTTGCCGAAGATCCTTTAACTGCTGTTGTTAGAGGAGCAGGTAAAATAATAGATAATCTCAATCATTATCAAAAAGTATTAATTCGCAATAGAAGATATTAATGTTTAGATTTTTTTCAAGCTTTTGGAATAATTTCAAAGAATATATTGTTTTTGTCCTGCTTGTAATTTTCTGTCTTTTCATAATGTCTTTTAGCGAAAAACCAGGTATTAAAAAAGCTCGCGCTATGGCTTTTGGTACGTATGCTGCTGTTTCCTCTGTCGTATCAAATATTGTTAATACCGCCGGAATTAAAAGCGAAAATGAAAATTTGCGCCGGATAAACGCCGAGCAAATGCTTCAAATTAGCTTGTTAAGACAATATGGTATAGAAAATCAAGAATTAAAGGGACTTCTGCGCCTTAGAGATACAATAAAGTACCCGATTGTTCAGGGGACAATTGTGTCTAAGTCAATTTCCAGATCACAGGGCTCTTTTACTATTAATATCGGTACTAATAGTGAAATTGAACCTGGTATGCCCGTTATTAATGATCAAGGATTAATCGGGATTGTACAATCCACTTCTGCAAATTATTCAATAATAAGAACACTAAGAAGCCCTGATCTAAGGGTTACTGTCAAAAATGAAAGAACCCGGGTCGACTGTATTATGAAGTGGAATGGTATTGACCTTGTAATGGTTAATGTACCAAAGACTTTTGATATGAAACCAGGCGACAGAATTGTAACAAGCGACCTAAGTTCCATTATACCTGTACCGCTTCCTGTTGGATTAGTTGAAGGCATTTCACAAGTGCAAACAGGTATGTTTAACGAAATAAAAGTTCATCCTTTTGCCGATTTGTCTAAAACGGAAAATATTTTCGTTATTAAACTCATCCAAAGCAAAGAGAAGAATAATTTAGAATTAAATTTTTATAATATTAAGTAATGAGATCCGATTATATATATCCCATTTTGATCTTTATCCCTCTGGCAATAATTCAAACTACTGTTATTCCTCTTATTTCAATTAACGGTTATGTGCCTGATTTAATTTTGATATTGCTGGTACTTTATACATTAAAAGAAGGCCAAATGTATGGAATGATTTTGGGGTTTGTATTAGGCTTTTTCTTTGACCTTGCAACCGGTAATGTAATTGGCAGCACTATGCTGTCAAAAACAGTGGCGGGTTTTGTAGCGGGCTATTTTGCCAATGAAAATAAATTGACTTTCTATCTTAAGTCATATCCCTTTATTTTGATAGTTTTGTTATGTGCAATTATAGACCCGATAATATTTTCATTCTTTTCTGCCGGTAGTTTGAATACAAATATATTTAAACTATTTTTTGAACAGGGTTTAATTCCGGGTTTCTACACTGCTTTTGTAAGTGTTTTAGTAATTTTATTTTACCCAAAAAGGAGTATTGGTTGAAAAGTAGTTCTTTTGGTTCTCCAGAACGGAAAACAATTTTATATTCTCTTGTTTTTATCGTTTTTGGATTATTGGCTTTTAGATTATTTCAAATGCAGATAATAGAAAAAGAATCTTATGAAATAAAATCTGAAAGTAACAGTATTAAACCTATTGAACAAATCCCTTTAAGAGGGGTTTTCTATGATAGGAACGGGGAAATATTAGTAAATAATATACCGGCTTATACTCTAAGAATTACCCCTGAATTTTATGATAGAAAATTAAATAATACTATTGAAAAAGTATTTGATTTAACTCCCGGATTTATTGCTGATATTCTCCAATTAAACAAAATCTACCCTAAAGCTCAGCCGATAAGAATAAAACGCGGTATCGATTTTAATCAAATAGCATGGCTTGAAGAGAACCATGATAGGTTAAAGGGAGTGGATTATGTAGTTGAAATGCAGAGAGGGTATCCTTCCGGAGTTATGGGTGCCCATATGTTCGGATATACTAAAGAAATATCTCCTCAGCTCTTGGAAAAGCAA
>JAUZPC010000334.1 GCA_030706105.1 Bacteroidota bacterium
CCGACATGTGGGCCTAAGTAAAATTGCGCATTTAAATAACCTGTAAATGCAAATAGAAGAACGATAAAAAGTAGCTTACTAGACTTCATAATATATCTCCTAACAATTTGTAAATATTTTTAACTCTGCATATAATGTATAAATTATATGCAATTTATCAACTATCAAAGCTCACAACTTGTTGTTTTTTAAGCAAATAAATTTTTAGCGATGACTAGAAATGACGTATATGGGCTATTTAATTTTAGTTATATTTTTTTAAAGGGGCTGAAATAAGGCTTAAATGTAAAGATGACAGTGGGTGAAAGGCATACTTAGGTAACAGGAATTGATTCAAAGGCACAAAGGCTACAGATACTGGAGTACAATTTCTTTCAAAAATTTTTCTTCAAGCAGCTTGGTAATATTTTTTATAAGATTCCGTCGTATACCCAGCTCGATTGGTATGTTGGGATCCTGATGTGCCTGGTTTATTCTTGTCCCTACCACAAAACAGATAATATCACTATTCAGCAAGAAGTTACATAACTTGGAAACACCGTTATCCTCTGTATAACTGTTGTAACTGTCATTTTCCAGTATCTCCATTACTTTACCGAGAGTATATGTACCTTCTGTAATTAAGTCAATCCCAGCCATTGTACAGCACGGAGGTACAGCATCATCCATATGGGACATATCCACGCGAACAGCCCTGTTTAATTCCCTCGAGACAATTTTTGCCGTTGTTCCGCCGCAAATAACTTTTTTCCCGTCAAACGAATCAATTTCTTTAGCAATGTACGCATCTTTAAGAGGAGAGAAAGGAGGCCCAGTCAGAAGCATTAATTTACGGGGTTTTCTAAAATAAATAACTCCTGCCGTAATATCGTCTTTTGGTTTATAACCGTCATTAAAATGAGCTTTGGCTGCAATTTCCTTTGCCAGATCTCTTGCAGAGATATCATTATTATTTTTAATTGAATTCAGCACATAACAGGCAATACTTTCATTCCCCCACCCTAAAGGCATCTGCTTTGTCCCCATCCCTGCCTGGCTTACACCGTCAGAGAAGAAAATTATTCTGTCACCCATCTGGGCTGTAAATTCAGAATAAATTAACACATCTTCTTTGTTTTTATGATATTTCAGTTCAATAGTAGTGCTTTTAACCTGAATTAACTGATTGTTGCGTATAAGTAAAAAAGGAGGTGTGTCATACTCAATAATTTTAGTTAAGCCGTTCTTATCTATATCAACAATAGTAAAAGTAGAGTAACTGATTTTCCTGACCTTACAAACAGGCAGGGTTTTCATAATAGTTTCGGCAGTACTGCGCACACCTTTTGAATGTGAAATAAAATTAATAGCCATTGTAGCAGTAAGAGTAGCCAGTACATTAGCTTTAATTCCGCTGCCCAGCCCGTCTGAAAGCACAGAAATTATACGGTCTTCATCTTTTATTTTATGTTGTAAAAATACATCCCCGCAAACATGCTGCTTGTTTTTATACAGTTGATAAAACTCAGACTCAATAAATATTTGCTTCCCGTTATCAAGCTGTTTCATGATATCTTATCTTTTGAAAAGGACTCAATAATACCGTTTAATATAATTTCAGTCTCGGATGCATTTTCACCCAGCAGATAAGCAATTTTTTGAACAGTTGAAAGATTTTTCTTTATTACCTGTTTAGCTTTAGTAATTATTTGTTCTTTACCTTCCCACGGTTCAGTAATATCCCTAAAAATACTTCCAACTACCTTGTGCTTTTCAATAGTAAAAATTGAGAATAACAGAATAGTTCCATTGTATTCTATTTCCTTACCCACAATATCTATACCTGAATCAATGACATTCTGAAAAAGATTATGGAATGGAACCATTTTAACAAGTGAAGCCCCTTCAAGACCAGGTTTAACATCAAACATCATTTCAGCTTCTTCGCCAATAAGCTTTGCCCAGTTAAGGTTGCTTTCAACAATTTTTAGTTTGTCGTCAACAATAACAATTCCGCTTGGCATAGTTGCAATAAGTGCATTTGCCTTCTTTTGAGCAAGCTGTCTCATATAAGTAACGCACATCATTTTTTCAGATTTATTATCCAATATGGAGGCCGCAAATTCTTTGCAAGTATTATAGCCGCAGCCGGCACAGTTTAATTCATATTTTTCATCAATTTTACCGATATCCGCTAAAACATTTGCTATTTCTTCTTCTGAATATTTATTTATTTGCACGGGATTTGACAGATAATCCTGACTGATATCAAGCATAGGACTATGCGGTTCTGAATTGCCAAGCTGATCGGCTTTTTTTAAAATGTTATATCTTTTAATAACATTAGATTTATTGTGAGTAACCTTTGGCCCGTTTATACAGCCGCTCTCACATGCAAGAAGTTCTACAAAAAGATTCTCTTCTGAGGTTAATTTTTCAATTCCGGTTATTGCATTATTTATATTTTTAATACCCGAGAATGACATAAAGATATTTTTAGATTTTCCGAGATTATGTTTTATCCCTTTAATCATTCCCCCTTCAACAGGGTAAAGAATTCCTTCATTTGCCTGCAGCGGCAAAAACCTGCCTTCGGGATCATCAATCGGAAGCAAAGCCGGGTTAATACGTGCTTCTTTAAACCATTCTCTTAAGTCTTGAAAAGTAAGCACGGCATCCAGCAAATCGGGATGATCATCAGCTTCTTTTTTCTTTGCGATGCATGGACCGATAAAAACAACTGGAGAGTCCTGTCCAAACTCTTTTTTAAGAATTTTACATTGAGAAAGCAGCGGAGAGAGCATCGGAGTTAAAAATTTTGCAGACTCCGGATGATATTTAGTAACATACTCAACAACTGAAGGGCAGGCTGTGGAAAAATAAATCTGGCCGCTTGTTTCTTTCATTAACTTAGCAATATTGGCTGATACTTCCTGCGCCCCAAGAGCTGTTTCAGATACGCCGTAAAAGCCTAATTTTTTAATTGCGCTTATTACCTGGTTGTAGGATAAATCACTAAATTCACTTATAAAAGAAGGGGCAAGGGAAACAATTACCTTTTCATTAAACTTTAATAAATTTTTAACAGCATCGAGGTCATTCCGTGTTTTTTTTGCACCGGAAGGACAAACCAGAACGCACTCTCCGCATAAAATACAATTTTCATAAATAACTGCCGCACTGCCTTTATCAACTTTTATGGATTTAACAGGGCACATACGTACACATTTATAACAGTCCTGACAGTCAGCTTTTTCGGTATAAATTGGTTTGAAGTAATTCATAACTAATTATTTCTGGTTTTTAAATGATGCATAAGAATTGTAGGGATGGAGATAGGCTCAACCTCACTGTAAAGTTTGCCTTCAATTCTTATGTTAGGTCCTTTACTGCACTCCTCTTCACATAAAGTACCGGACACCTCAAAATCATTTTCCAGTTTATTCTCTTTAATAAAACCTTCAATTACCTTAATTATCTTGTTGTTACCTCTGGAAAAGCATGAGCTGCCCATGCAGACAACAATATTTATTTTATTTTCAGATTCGTTCATATACATTCATCCAAATTAAGAACTCAAAGGATAAAAAATAATTCAAAAATATATCAATAATAAAAAGAATAAAAGGAAGGAGAAAGCTAATACATCCTTCCTTTTTTGAGGTACATTTAGTAGTGTACAAAACTGACAACCAATAATTCAGTTATCATAATGAAAAAGAACGGATTCCATTTGCTCCCCTGAAGGCAGAGTCAAATAGAATCCGGAACATTATTCATTATTCATCAATTCTCAATCAAAATAATAAGGAACGAGCAGCGGCTAAAAATTGCTCACTGAGCCACGATTATCTTTAATTTTATCGAAATTTAAGGTCTAAGTGTAATTATAGTATATCCTAGTATTATCACCCGGTCAA
>JAUZPC010000335.1 GCA_030706105.1 Bacteroidota bacterium
CCGCGTGAAATTTATTATGATATTGAGAAATATACTTCTGCAAAAAAAACTGAAAACTCCAAATAATATTACGTTACTTTAGTATGAAGAATCTGAACAAAAATACTTTTTTCTCCGGAAATTTTGATAGTTCTAAATTTTATAAACTGATATTGGCTTATGTGATAATTGCAGTTTCCTGGGTGGTTTTTTTTGATACCCTGCTTCCTTTTATCCTAAAGGATGATGTTGCCTTAATCAGGAGAATTAATATATTAGATGATTGGGCATTTGTTGCAATTACAGGTCTGTGCTTTTATTATTTTGTAAGGGCCCTTAAGAACTCAAATAAAGAAATGCAGAAAGATTTTCAATTAGAAAAAGAAAAACTTTCTCTTTTATTTGAGCAGATGCCTGTCGGCTTTTCCCTCACGATTTATGACTCCGGAACTTACTTATTAGTTAATAAGCACTTCCTTGCTATTTCAGGGTTCTCAAAAGCGGAAGTAATTGGTAAAACCAGCACTGAACTTAAGTTATGGAGCGGTACAGACAGGAAGCGATTGATAGACAACCTAAGTAAAGGTAACAAAGTTACCGATTATGAGGGCTTTTTCAGAATAAAAAACGGAAACAATATAAATGTTCTGATGTTCTCTGAAATAATTGACTATGATGGCAAGAAGTGCATTCTCTCCCTAATGAGTGATATAACTGAAAGACGAATTACTGAACTAAGGATTAATGAATCAGAGGAGCAGTACCGTACATTAGTTGAAAGTATGCAAGATGGTTTATTCCTGATAATGGATTATAAATTCATTTTTGTTAACGGGTCATTTGCAAAGTATTTGGGCTATGCAGTCGAAGAAATTATCGGAACTGAATTCCACCGTTATGTTTATCAGGGAGACCTTAACTTTGTACAAGAGATATATAGAGAAAGGATCAGTTCCGAAAAACCTGAGGCTACTTATGAGTTGAGGATTGTTGACAAAAATAAAAATAGTTTAATCTGTGAAATAAAAATTGGAACGATAAAATATAAAGACGGGTTTGCTATACTGGGATCGGCCAAAGATATTACGGAAAAAAGAAAAACCCAAGATGCCCTTATTGAAAGTGAAGCCAGATATAAAGAGCTAATGGATTTTTTGCCTCACACGATATTTGATGTTGAACTGGACGGGACTTTTATCTTCGCGAATAAATTCGGGATAAATTTATTCGGATTTGAAGAAGAGGAATTCTATTCCAAGAAAAGAAAAATATTTGAGTATATAATAAAGGAAGATGTTGAAAGGGCCAAGATTGGCTTAAAAAAAATGCTTGCTGAAGGTACCGGAAAAGCCGTTGAATATACTGCACAAAGCAAATCAGGGCAAACTTTTCCAATTCTAATTTCTGCTGTCCCTATATTTAAAGATAAAGTAATAAAGGGAATTAGAGGCTATTTAATTGACATAACTGAAAAGAAAAAAGAAGAAGAGAAGCTTATCAGGGCTAAAGAAAAGGCAGAGGAATCTGATAGATTAAAATCCAATTTCCTGGCACAAATTTCACACGAGATAAGAACTCCTTTAAATATCATTTTGGGATACAACAGCTATCTGAAAAATGAATTAAAAGATGAAGTAAGTGGAGATATTATTCCGATATTCGATTCCATTTATAATGCGGGACGCAGGTTATTTAGAACTATTGATGCAATTTTGAATATGTCTATGCTTAGGGCCGGTAAAGTGGAAGCAAAATTGAAAGACGTTGACATTGCTAAATTAGTCACATCTATTCTTAAAGAAATGCAGCATTTTGCAGGCAGTAAAAACATAAACCTCACTTTTCATAACGAATGTGGCAACTGCAAAGTTAAAAGTGATGACTATATCTTAAATCAAATACTTCTGAATTTAATTGATAATGCAATTAAATATACTTCGAAAGGATATGTCGAAGTCAGCATTTCTTCCATCGATGAGAGAAAATGTATTAAAATTAAGGATACAGGAATAGGTATTCCGGATACTTTTAAAAATGAATTATTCAAACCTTTTACTCAGGCTGAAATGGGTTATGGAAGAAATTTTGAAGGTAATGGACTCGGGTTGGCTTTAGTTAAAAATTATTCCGATATTTTGAATGCGGAATTATCTGTTGAGAGCGAACTTGGATTTGGTTCAGTCTTTTCTATTATTTTACCTAATTAGGAGGTCTGTTATGGCAACTTTCTTTGAGAAAAATGTTTTGATTACAGGTGCTTCCAGCGGTATCGGGATGGAAATTGCAAATAAACTTGCAAATACAAAATGCAACCTTTTTCTTGCTGCAAGAAGGGTTGAAATTTTAGAGAAAATAGCTTCCGATAACAAAAATATGCCTGCCAATATTTATCCCATTGAGTGTGATGTCTCTGATAAGGAAAGCGTTAGCAAAGCCTATGCCCGGATTAAAGAAAATGCGGGTTATATTGATATCGCAATTTTAAACAGCGGTATTAGCCACAGAACAGATAAACTGGACTATGACAGCAGCGTTGCGCAAGAAATTTTTAACGTAAATATAATGGGGCTGGTCCATTTTATTGAAGTGCTGCTTCCTGATTACAAGAGCAGAAGATCCGGTATTATTGCAGGCGTTTCCAGTCTGGCGGATAAAAGAGGTTTCTCAAAAAGTGGATTCTATTGTGCCAGTAAAGCCGCTGCTACTCTAATTTTGGAAAGTCTCCGGGTTGAATTAAAAAATTATAATGTTAAAGTTATTACTATCAAACCAGGATTTGTTAAAACACCAATGACCGACAAAAACAAATTCAAAATGCCATTATTAATTCCGGCTTCTAAAGCTGCCGATATTATTGTTAAAGGGATAGAAAAAGAGAAATCCATAATCGAATTTCCTCTTATGACGGCAATAGGTTCTAAACTTCTGCGGATTATGCCTGATTTTATTTTTGATACTATCGCAGATAAAGCGAAGTAATATCTATTCACAATAATCATTCTGTTGTTATTTTAAAACGGCTGGCAGCTTTATCAATACATCAAAATATTTCCATACACAATGTTCAGCCGGTTAAAAAGAAATCAACTAAAAGATAAGCAATGCATTGCTCTATTGTGCTTATATTATATTCATATCAGGCAGCAAAAATAATACCTTTTCCTCCATTTTCTAACTTTATATACTGCTAAAGTTTATGTAAATTTAAACTCATCATGGAGTAAAATATGGACCAAAATCTTTACAATTTCTTCTATCCAAAGACTATATGCATTGCAGGAGCTTCATCTAAACCATTAAGTATAGGTCACGAACTTACAAAGTGCATTTTAACTTATGGCTATACGGGAAAACTCTTTTTAACTAATCCTAAGGCAGATTCTATTCTTGGAGTAAAGTGCTTTCCGGATATAAAATCAATTAATGAGACAATTGATTTGGCAATTATTTTACTTCCAAAAATATTTGTTGAAGAAGCCATTTCCGATTTAATAAGTAAAAATGTTAAATCAATCATTTTAATTACTGCCGGATTCAAAGAAACAGGTGCAGAGGGTGCGGAACTTGAAAAATCCATATTGAAAAAAATTAAAGATAATAATATTCGTTTATTGGGTCCTAATTGCATGGGGCTCATAAATACCGATGATGACATTAGGCTTAATGCAACATTCGTTGCTGAGACTCCTCAGCATAGCAGTATTGCTTTCCTTTCCCAAAGCGGAGCTCTGGGTGCCGGTATTCTGAATTCTTTAAGAGAGAGTGGAATAGCATTTACTCATTTTATAAGTGTTGGCAATAAAGCAGATATAAATGAGAATGATTTGCTGGATTTTTGGTTTGAAGATGATAAGATCAAAATAATTACAATGTATCTTGAGAGTTTTGTTAACGGCGAAGAATTTATTAA
>JAUZPC010000336.1 GCA_030706105.1 Bacteroidota bacterium
CTAAAGTGACAAAAGGGGGATTGTGACTAATGAGTCATTTTTAACCTTGAACGTTCCGGTACAAGTAATTATTTTTGGCTAAATCTATCTTAAGGATAATAATGAAAGAATATGTTGATATTATAAACATATTACTCCCGGTATTTTATTTTATTACGTTTGGAGTATATGCTTATGATTTTATGACCGAAAAAAGTAAATTATCAGATGTTAAAAGATTGTTTTTGTTTTTAAATCTTTTAATTCACGCAGGATATTTAGTACTAAGGTCCTTATATTTAGGTCATTTCCCAATTACCAATGTTTTTGAAATATTTACAGTCCTTGCCTTCTCAACGGCATTTTCATATTTTGTTTTGGAGCTTTTAACGGATGTACGCGGTACGGGTCCATTCATTATAATAATTTCATTATTCTTTCAGATAATATCCACATTATATATAAAAGATAATCCAGAGGTTAAGGAAGTCCTGAGGAATAATTTATTAGGAACTCATGTTTTCACGGCATTATTAGGATATTCGGGTATTACGATTTCCGCAATTTACGGATGTTTATACCTGATGTTATATAAAGAAATTAAACAAAATACATTTGGATTGATATTTAACCGCCTGCCTAACCTTGAGATACTTGAGCAGTTGAGCTTTTACTCAGCAGTAATTGGATTTGTATTATTAAGTTTTGCAATAGCAATTGGAATTATCTGGCTGCCAAAAGCATTTCCATCATTTTCTTACGGAGATCCAAAACTGATTGGTACATCCATTGTATGGCTGCTTTACGGAATAGGCATAACAAGCAAAATACTTGGCAAATGGAGGGGCAAGAAAATTATTACCCTTTCAATAGTCGGATTTTTAGTGGCAATATTCTCTACAATGGTCTCAAATTTTTTGGCAAAAAGTTTTCACTCATTTTATTGATATATTATGAATTTAGTAGCAATAGCAATTAATCACCATACGGCTCCTATTAATTTAAGAGAAGCTCTGCATCTAAGCTCTGACGAGATTTCCGAATATATCGGTAAAGTGAAAGATAGTCTTTTTTCTGAAGGGCTTGTTGTCTCAACGTGTAACAGGACTGAAATTTACGGCATACCGGCTAAAAAAGATATCACATTTAAGGATATACAGGACTCATTAATCGAATTTAAGGCAGGTTTCGGAATACAGCCGGAGCATTTTGAAAATCTTCAGGCTGCCGAAGCAGTAAGACATTTGTTTTCCGTAATCTGTGGAATCGATTCTCTTATAATAGGTGATAACCAAATATATTCACAGGTTAAAGACTCGTTTATCCTTGCAGACAACAATCATTTTACCGGTACTATAATGAAGCGGGTATATGATCTTGCTCTTAAAACAGGGAAGCGTGCAATTTCTGAAACGGCAATAAATGAAGGCGCTGTTACAATCAGTTTTGCTGCTGTCCAGCTTATTGAAAAAATCTTTTCTTCACTAAACAAGAAATCGGCACTGGTTATAGGAACCGGAGAGACCGGAGAAATTGCAGCAAAGCATTTAAGCGAAAGGGGCATAGGGAAACTTACCCTTACAAACCGTACTTTTGAAAAAGCTGAGCTCTTAGCAGATAAATTAAATGCGGTCGCCATCCCTTTCCCGGAGTTTAAAAATGAACTGCATAAGTTTGACATTGTTTTAAGCGCCACAAGTGCACCGGAAATAATTCTTACTAAAGATGAACTTGCCGCCGCAATGAAAAAACGTAATTATGCTTCAATGGTAGTTATGGATATTGCTATTCCAAGGGATATTGATGCCGGCAGCCGCGAAATCGATTATGTGTTTTATCATGATATTGACAATCTTAACGTTATAGTTGACCAGAACTTAAAAAAACGGAAAGATGAAATATCAAAAGTGCAGGCAATTATTGAAGAGGAATTAAAAAGTCTGCTTGACTGGTACAATTCTCTTGAGGCAGGACCAACCATAAAGATATTAAGAGATCTTTTTGAATCTGTAAGGGCGGAAGAAGTAAAAAGTAACATAAATCGTTTTTCTGATTCCGACAGGGAAAAGTTGGATATTGTTACGAAAAAAATAATAAATAAATTGCTGCATCATCCTACGGTTGAGTTAAAGAAAATTCTTTTAGAAAACGACCGTGATGAAACCGTTCAAAAAATAAGCTTAATCAGAGATTTATTCGGACTGAATGATTCACACAAAAAGGAATAATAATTGAAAACAAAAATTATAATCGGTTCCCGTGGAAGTGAACTTGCTTTATGGCAGGCAAATTTTATTAAAAAAGAATTGTTAAAAGCTAATAAAACTATTTCCGTTGAAATTAGCATTATTAAAACCCGGGGAGATAAAATTCTTGATATTGCTCTTTCTAAAATCGGGGATAAAAGTCTGTTTACTAAGGAGCTTGAAATAGAACTGCTGAATAAAAATATTGATATTGCGGTGCACAGTTTAAAAGACCTCCAAACTACAATACCAACCGGGTTGAAATTGGCCGCCGTAACTAAAAGGCATCCGGTTGAAGACGTTCTGATTGCCCGCAAGAAAGGGACTACAATCTGGGACCTTAAAGAAGGTGCCATTGTAGCAACAGGCTCATTAAGACGCATGAGCCAGCTTTTACATTTGCGTCCGGATATTGAAGTTGTTGACCTAAGGGGCAATGTACCTTCCAGAATTGATAAATTTGTAATTTCAAATTGGGATGCAATTATCCTTGCTCGTGCGGGGGTTGAAAGGCTTAACCTTAAAAAGCATATCTCTTCATTTATTCCTACGGATGAAATTTTACCTGCCGTGGGGCAGGGGGCTTTGGGTATTGAGATAAATGCCGAAAATAAAATTGCAGATGAAATTGTTAAAGTACTGCATGACCAGAATACATATTATGCTGTAAGTGCAGAGAGGGCTTTAATGAAAACCCTGGAAGGGGGTTGCCAGGTGCCGATTGGCGCTTTTGGTGAAGTAAAATCAAACGGATTTTATCTTGATGCAATAGTCGGTTCGCTGGACGGCTCAATTACTTACAGAAAGAAAGTAAAAGGGAAAAAAACTGAAGCAGAGAAGCTTGGTATTTCTTTGGCAAAAGACTTACTTAAAGCCGGAGCTAAGCAAATACTAACTGAAATTTATTCCAAGGGATAATTATGAAAATCCGATACATCCTTATAATAGTTACTCTTTTATTTTCTTCATTTGTATTGAATGCGTGCAAATGCGGGGCTTGCCAAAAGCAGGAAGAAACCGAAGTGCCGTACTCTGTTTTGGAAAAAGCCAATAAGTTTATTATTTCAAAAACGGGTAAGGACTTTTTTGAGAAATATATAAGTCCTGATTTTACACGTACAAAAAATCTTAAACCCAATTATTATATGGTTTACAGATTCTTAATGCCGGAAAAGAAATATGTTGATGCAACTATAGAGTTTACGGTTGACAGTTTGGGCAATGTACTTATGGATAGAGAAATCAGCGGAATTCCGGAATATCTGGCTGCTCCGGAGTCTTGCAACTATTCAATAGATAAAGAAAAAGCTGTTTCAATAGCCCGGCATAATAATCTGCCTAAGGGTATAAAAGAATGGCAGGCAGGTTTTATATGGTCGGCAAAATATAATAGATATGTCTGGCATATATTATCAGTATTAAATGAAGTTAAAGTTGGAGATACTTTTAGAGGCAGCGGTGAAGAAGTGATGATTGACCCGGTTTCAGGGAGTGTACTGGAAATGAATAAATGGAATGTCCGTTAACCGTTTGCATATGAGAAAGAAAGAAAATAAAGTAAATAAGAAAAAAGACAGTATTCTTAAAGCTGCAGCTGAGTTATTTGCCGGTAAGAGTTATCATGAAGTGATGATGGAGGATGTTGCAAAAATAGC
>JAUZPC010000337.1 GCA_030706105.1 Bacteroidota bacterium
CAAAATACTACCAACCTGATGCAGTTTCACATCAGGATTTAGTATGTGATTATACAGATACCAGTACTACCTTGGCGAATGGTGAAGTAATACAATTTCATAGTCCGTTGGGAATAGCAGTTCACCAAGAAAGTTATGCCTGGAATTTCCCCTTTGCTAATTTTTTTGTGATAATGAATTATACAATAAAAAATGTATCCAACAAATATATTGATAGTGTTTATGTAGGGTTATGGACAGATGCAGTAGTTAGAAATACAAATGTTACTTCCCCAAGATCCGGAACCCCGTTTTTCAATAAAGGTGGAGACGGATATTCCGATTCAATGAGAATTGCTTATGAATTTGATGCAGCAGGAGATAACTGTGATAGCTATGTCGGGATACAGTTCTTGGGTTCCACACCGGCTCTTCCGAACAATTTTATAACTGAACTGGATACTATTCCAAGTGTAAACTTTGTAAGCTGGCAGCATAGTAATACATCAGATCCATTATTCTTTTCACCTTTAACGGATGTAGATCGCTATCCCAAAATGCAAGGTTATTTTGCTGCTGATAAACGATTTGGAAAAGGTGTAAACCCACAAGATCTAAAAACTCCTTCGAATAGATCAATCTTTATTACTTCAGGCCCTTATAAAAGTTTAAAACCCGGCGATTCAGTGAACGTAGTTTTTTCTATTACGTTTGGTAAAAAATATGGGAGCGATCCTGCTTCATATGACACGGAATTGCAAAAGAAAAATCTTTATTCAGATGCTGAATGGGCACTCCGCGCATACTATGGCGAAGATAGAAATAGGAATAATATCTTAGATCCGGGTGAAGATTTAGATGGTAACGGAAAAATAACACGATTTATTCTTCCGGCACCGCCAAATATTCCAAAGATAAAAGTTATTCCGGAAAGTCAAAAAGTTACAATATATTGGGATAAAAATTCTGAAAATTCTATAGACCCAATATCAGCAAAAAAAGACTTTGAAGGTTATAGAATTTACAGAACTAATGCCGGGTATGATTTAAATCAGCAAAAAACGTTATTGGAAAACTTGATCCTTGTCGCTGAGTTTGATAGTGCCGGAAATGATATAGGGTTCAATACAGGTTTTAAATATATTAAATTAGATGAACCTGTTAAATTTAAGGGTGATACCACTAATTATTACTATAAATTTGAGCTTAAAGATCTGTTAAATGGTTGGCAATATGCATTCTCTGTAACTGCTTTTGATAAAGGCGATCCAATAAACAATCTTGAGAGCCTGGAATCCAGTAATCTATCTAATTTGGTAACAATTATTCCCGGTACGCTTCCCTCAGAAGTAACTGGAAACAAAGAAATAGGTGTTTATCCTAACCCGTATTATGGAAATGCGTATTGGGATGGGGGAGTAGAAAGATTAAGAAAAATATATTTCTATAATTTACCATCTGAATGTGAAATAACCATCTATACACTTTCAGGCGATGTTGTTAAAAGAATTACACATGATCAGTCAAGTAATGGCTCGGATTTAAGATGGTTCCAGACATACGCTCAAAGCGGCAATCAGGTAATGGCCGGTGGAGAACACGCATGGGATTTAATAACAAATAATGATCAGGCTATTGCCACAGGATTATATTTGTTTACTGTAAAAGATAAAAAGACCGGTGATATTAAAACAGGCAAGTTCTTAATTGTGAAATAGAAATTAATAATTCCAAACTAAGGAGCAATAATGAAGATAAAGTACTTAATAGTGCTGTTAATGGCATTTGCAGGCATTATTTTAGCACAAAATAAAACAAATTATCCGCATGTTAGTATATATGATATACAACATACAACGGATACTACCGGTACAGGTCCATCTCTATATAGCGGTGACACAGTTGTTGTTACTGGTATTGTAATGGCACAGACTGTAGATCAATATCATAGACCGATATTGTGGGCTGGTGCAAGATGGCAGACTTATTTAAAAGATACTGCAGATGTTAATGGCTTTTCAGGAATAAATATTATTCAGAATGATTCAGTTACTTTAACATCAAATTTGGATCTTATTGATACTGCACAAGTTGTTTCCATTACCGGGGTTGTTACTGAATATTTAAATGCTCAAACTGAGATTATTGTAATCCCTTCAATACCAGCTACATTTGACGGAAGTGTTCCTAACAGAGGAAATCCGATTGTCTTAAATGTATCAGATTTCGTTACCGGTGGTTCTACTCCAACTTATTTGAAATCAGCAGAAAAATATGAAGGTATGTATGTAGAATTTCACAATGTGATATCTTCAGACAGAAATGTATCTACAAGTGCCGCAAATCCATTTGCAATAAATGATGAGAACGGAAATAAACTTCTTGTTCACGGGCAGTCCGGTTATTTTACTAAAAGAAATTTTAAATTGCGTGAATGGGATCCACCTGTAGACGGTACAGCAATTCCTTATATTAGAGGTGTGATTGGACAGAATTCAGACGGCTCTTGGGTAATAAGACCAATATATCCTGTTGATATGCAATTAGGTCAGGCCCCTCCTGTTATATCAAATATGAAAAGAAACATAGTGAATGTCGGTCCTAATGATTCTGTTCAAGTTACAGCTAAAATACTTGATTTGGATTTAGGTGGTACAATTCCGGCTGCAAAATTATACTATAGTGTTAATAACGGGCCAAATATTGATGTAAATATGACAGCAGGCGCTGACAGTGTTTGGAGTGGGAAAATTCCTAAAGTATCTGATTCATCTTTAGTTAGTTTTTTCATTTGGGCTCAGGATAATGATATGAAGACTTCTATTTATCCGGCAGATACAGCAAAAGGAAAATACTTCTATTTAGTATTAAACAGACCTTTGACTATTCAAGATGTTGAATATAGTCCATTTGGCGGTGGTTATGGCGGTTATACTAATTACAGAGTTACAGTATCAGGTGTAGTTACTGCCGATACTTCAGATTTTCAAGGTGACGGGAATACAGTTCCGAGAAGAGCTGTTATCCAAAATGGCGAAGGTCCTTGGAGCGGTTTACAAGTTAGTGGCTTAATGGCTGATCAATTAAGACGCGGACAAAATGTAACAATAAGCGGATTAATCATGGAAGCAAGCGGAACTACAAAGATTGATAGTATAACTTCTGTTGTTCTTAATTCTTCAAATAATCCATTACCGGCTCCACATTATCTTTTAACTTCAGATATCGGAACATTGCCTAATGGTACTTTGGTGCCTGAACAATGGGAAAATGTTTATGTAGCTTATAAAAATGTGAAAGTTACAAATGAAAATGCTGACGGAAATCCTGGTCCGTTAGTAACAGGTAATAATAATTATGGTGAAATCCTGATTGCAGATACATCTCATGTTAATACAAGAGTTGAATTGCAGGAAGGTAACCATCCTTATCATAACTTATGGGATTCAGCTTTAGTAAATATTCCTGGAAATATTCGTTTGAAAGCTGGCGATAAATTCTCTGAATTAAGAGGTGTTTTATATTATGCTTTCAGTAATTATAAATTAGTTCCAAGAAAAACAGATGATTTTGTTGGATATGTTCAAGATGTAAAAGATAACAACTTATCTACAGTTAATTCTTATAAATTGAATCAGAATTATCCAAATCCTTTTAATCCTACTACAAATATTTCTTATACCATTCCGCAGAACGGATTTGTAAGTATAAAAGTATATAACATATTAGGAAAAGAAGTTAAATCATTGGTTAATCAAGAGCAAAGAGCAGGAAGTTATAATATAAGTTTTGATGCAAGTAAATTGTCCTCAGGTGTTTACTTCTATCAGATCAGAATTAATAACTATACTGCTTCAAAGAAAATGGTTTTATTGAAGTAAATTAGAAATTATGCGAG
>JAUZPC010000338.1 GCA_030706105.1 Bacteroidota bacterium
GCCAAACCTACAAGCCATCCTCCTGCTACATCAGTCGGATAATGAACGCCCAGATAAATTCTGCTAATACCTATTAAAATGGAAATAGAGAGAACTGTAAAAATGATTAATAGCTTTGTCTTTTTCTTTTCGTGTAATTGGGCTATTAACATCCCCAACGTTAGATAGACAATCATTGACATCATTGAATGCCCGCTTGGAAAGCTCATGGATTCTTCTCTCATTAATTGGGGAACAATATAAGGCCGTGTGCGGGCAAAAAAATCTTTCAGAAATAAATCAAGCAGGAGGCCTCCGGCAGTTGCTGACAAAACAAGGTACAAAGTTTTAAAGTGTTTTTCAAGGGAAAGGTAAATTGCCGTAACCAATGTAATTATAAATATTACTATTCCACCTCCAAGGGCGGTAATATCCCTCATTGATTCGTTGAGCCACCGCGGGCCTATCGGCTCAGAGAGATTTCCATGTTTTCTCATTCCAAGCAATAGCTTTTCGTCCGCCGCCTTAGTATAACCATTACTAATGGCAAATACCAGTAGAAAGAATAACAGCACTGCTGCAATAATGGCAGCCATTCTTAATAAATCTTTTTTCGTATAATTTTTCAATTTATTCTGCACGTTTATTTTACTTTCTAATAGAAAATTTAGCGGTACAGCCAAAAAGAGTTTCCTAATCTCTTATATCCTAATTTCACAGCCAGATTGTAAGATTTTATATTATTCTCGCTTATCTGTACAAAAGGAATTTCATTTTTATCCAGCATTTGTCTGGTCATGTTGGCCACAATATTCAAGGCATATCCTTTTTTTCTCTCTGCCTCTATTGTATGCAGAAAACCTATTGAATTATCATCGTGTGTTAAAGACCAGGAAACCAATTTCCCTCCGTTATAGATGCCGGCCGAAATGCCGTTTGTAATTCTATCCTTTATATAAGACAAATCCATTACCTCTTTATATTCCGAATTATCCCATATAATATCAGCATCTCCCGGTTTAACAGGTTCCATTATTTCAGTCTCCTTAAAAGATACTGCATGTTCCGGATAGTAATAAGCAACAGCTTCAAAAAAGATTTTGCATCCAAGATTATTTATTAGAAAGTTCTTTATCTCAGTGTTATTTGTAAAGAAATACTGATCTTTTTCTGAGAATTCCGGCTGAAGATATGAAAAGTCCTCTGCCGCATTAGCACAAATATATGTCCACTCATGATCACTTGTTCCTTTTACAATAATAGTATTGCGCACTTCTTTAACAAAAGTAGGTATAATATTCTTTATAAAGCCAAGGCCCTGGATATTAGTTAATGGATTCTCTTTTAATTTATTAACAAGCTCGTCTGATAAAGTATTTGGCTTCACTTCAAATCTCTGTTTTTAATGGAATATGGAAACTTAACTTATATGTTAAAAGTACCGGCAATATAGTAAATCTATCTAAATAATAAAAGCAAAAGGCGGTGTCCGTAATATTGAAACCGCCTTTTAAAATTGCCGCTATTTACGGTTTAGTCCTGTTTATTTTATCAGATTCATCTTAAATGTTTTAGTATAGTTACCGGCTTTAATTTTGTAAAAATAAATTCCGCTTGAAACAACATTTCCATTACTATTCTTACCGTTCCAGGTTACAGTATATGTTCCGGGATTCTGATTATTATTTACAAGTTCGGCAACTTGTTTCCCGGTTATGTCATAAACATACATAGTAACATACTCTGCTTTTGGAAGGGCATATGTAATTGAAGTAGTCGGATTAAATGGATTTGGGTAATTTTGTGAAATTTCAAAATTGGACGGAGTCTTTGTTGATATTTCATAAACACCTGTAATAGCCTGCACTGTCGCTCTCATATATAGAGTATAGTCATTAGGGCTGGTTAACTGTGCCCAGGCAATGCCATTGGACTCATAAGCTCTGCCGTTCCCGGGAGGGGTTGCGGCTCCAATATATGGCCTGTTTGTCCCGTCATACTTTGCAGATATAAAAAAGTCGGTATTAACAGTTACTCCTGAAACATTAAAAATCTGCCACCCTGTTGTTGCCGGAGTATGGGGGTATGGAGTTATTAATGATTGATTGGGCAAACCGCCGGATCCGGTATTATACATTTTTAAAGTAAAACTGCCATTCCCCGAACTATTGTTATCTCCTGCAATATAAAGCTGACATTTTGTAATTTTTATGTTGTTAGTAGGTGCAGTAAATTTAACTGCTAATTCCCAATTTGCATCCGGCTCATAAACACCGGTTAAAGGATTACCATCATCATATGTCAATTCATAAGTTTGCCCTGTGTTTGATGTAATGCCGACAGTTTCAAAGGCTGTTGAAACCGCATTTTGCTCAGCAGAATTATCTCCATAAAGATCTTTTGCCGCATTTTGACAAGCAACCCTGGCATCATAAAAGCCTGAATTGTTTGTCAGATAAACTAATAAAGCTCTATACCAGATTTGACCGGCTTTCCATCTTGTAATCGATTCGGCTGTCAGAGCAAAAGCCCGGTTAGTGATTCCGCTATTTACATGAACTCCTCCGTAATCACCTTCCTGTGTGTTCGGAAGGGTAACAAATTCATCCATACTCTCGGGCTGCCAGGAGTTTGAACCTTGTGTAGAGTTATTATGCGGAAAAAGCATATTCCTTAAAGCATCACCGCTAATTCCCGGAGTATATACATCTTCCCCAATTAACCAATTAGTAGAATCAGCGCAGCTTGCAAAGACATCTGACATAGATTCATTTAATGCCCCAGGCTGATTTTCATAAACAAGATTTGCAGTCCTTTCAGTAACCGCGTGGGTTAGTTCATGAACAATTACATCAAATGCACCCGCTAGGTTTGAAAATTTTACGTTATCCCCGTCTCCATAGGACATGCATACACCATTCCAAAATGCATTGTTGTAACTTTGCATGTAATGCACAACATTTATCATGCTATGGCCCGCATTATCGAAGCTGGTTCTGTTGAAATGAGATTTATAAAACAGATAGGCATCTCTAACATATAAATGTGCAGATACTGCCGCCTTTAGTCTTGTGTTATCATTAAAATTATTGTCATTATTGGGATCGGTAATTAGAACGGCTGAATTGTATCCACCGCCTGAAGTATCATTCATAGCATCATATACATCAATTACACCTTTAAGGCTATCAAAAGGGGGAACATACATAGGCAGTGCAGCATTAACTAAATAGTATTTTCCAGAAAGCAGGTATGTGTTTATCTGCCTTGTCTGATTCTTAAGATCGATCCCTGTCCCAACTTGGGGACCATCATATCTTATCCCATCATCTTTATAAATAATTTTCCCGCTTGAAGCGTCAATATATATAACCATATTGGGAGTATCTTTTGAGGGCAGTTTTACTGCATAAGCTAAATAAAAGTTTATTCCTCTTTCCAGCAAAAATAATTCAGTGCCGGGAGTATTATATTTATATGCTCCCATATAACCTGATGCTGCTGAAATTGCCTGAAGAGATGTAATATCTGGTTTTGTATTGAACTCAGGGGTGGGATAGTATTTCCCATTAACCCCGATAATCCTTCCGTCAGATGATATGTGGACTATAATTTGTCCTTTGTATATAATAACATCCTCATACATTTGTTGGAATTTTAAATGTGTTTGATTAAGATCGTCAGTAAAAGAAGAGATCAATTTAAGTTCGGAAGCCGGGTTATTTATGCCAAATAATTCTTTATTTTGGGCTAAAAATTGAATTGCATCCTCCTTAAGTGAGCTTTTCTTAGCAAAGCCGCTTTCTGTTAACTGGCCCATAACAGAAGAGGGGATATTGTAATTCTCATTCCATTCTATGTTTATTTTAGAAAAAGCTTTAGAC
>JAUZPC010000339.1 GCA_030706105.1 Bacteroidota bacterium
CACGGCCAGCGACGCGAACGCCCCCGCGGGAGATAACCCGCAGGGGCGCGCGATGTTGCTCGATCCGAAGTCGATGTGGAAATGGCGGGGTTGACGGGACTCGAACCCGCGACCTCCTGCGTGACAGGCAGGCGTTCTAACCAGCTGAACTACAACCCCGAAACCTTAATTTTAAGGTCTGTAAATATATTACTTTTTAATTTTAAAATCAAATTTTAAAGCAATATTTATTTACTTTTTTTTATCTTTGACTGATTATTTTTTCGTTCGGTTCACCGAATGAAATTCCAATAGCTTTTGCCGTTACTAATGCCTGCGTGTTCATCTGAACAAGCTTCTGACGGGCTATTGCATCTTCAATTCTTACATTTTTAACGTCCGATCCTTTTAATGCAACCATTCTGCCGAATTTTCTCTGTGAGGCTAATTCAATTGCATAGTAACCGAATTTTGTAGATAATATTCTATCAAAAGGTGTCGGGCTTCCACCTCTCTGTAAGTGGCCTAAAACTGTTACTCTGGTTTCGCGCTCTGCATATTTTTCAATATTTGCAGCAACTACTTCACCAATTCCGCCTAACTGAATAGGATCGTGTCTCTTAATGTCTTCACCCTTAACAACCATATGACCATCAGCAGGCTTTGCACCCTCTGCAACAGCTACCAAGCTGAATTTTTTACCCTGTAATTCACGCTGACGGACTTTTTCATAAACTTTATCCCACGAAAAAGGAATTTCAGGGATAAGGATAATATCAGCGCCGCCTGCCAAACCGCCGTTTAATGCAATCCAGCCGGCATATCTGCCCATAACTTCAACTACAATAACTCTATGGTGAGAAGAAGCAGTAGTATGCAATCTGTCCAAAGCTTCAGAAACAACGTAAACGGCTGAATCATGTCCAAAAGTTAAATCGGTTGCTTCCAAATCGTTATCAATAGTTTTAGGCACGCCTATCATATTCATACCCATTGCGCCAAGTTTTTTGCATATGTGCATGGTGCCATCGCCGCCTATAGCTATCAGAGCATCAAGATTCCAGGCTTCGTAATTTCTTAAAGCTTCCTGGGATTTATCAACAATTTCAATTTTTCCATCTTTTTGAACCGGCCAATGGAAAGGGTCTCCTTTATTGGAAGAGCCAAGTATTGTACCGCCTCTTGCTAAAATGCCTGATACATCTTCATTCGATAATTCTTTTGATCTACCTTCGACTAATCCTTCAAATCCATCTATAATTCCTAATACTGACATACCAAAATCTTGTGCTGGTTTAGTAACGCCTCGGATTACTGCATTTAATCCCGGGCAATCACCACCACCGGTTAAAATACCTATTCTTTTAACTTTTGAACGTACTGCCATTTTGCTCCTTTAGTCTTTTATAATACTTTAACTAAGCTTAATTTATAAAAACATTTCAAATTTAAAGTTTAAAAATAATTACTTTTAATGAGATTTGAAACTATTTTACAAATATTCAACAGTTATTTTTTATTTTACTGCTGTTTTTTAGATATAATCGAACATTTTCTTAATTTATTTAAGTTACTGCCCGTTTTTATTCGGTTTTTAAACTTCTTTATTTACCTATTTTAAGGGACTATTCTTCAGGTTTTGTGTAATTATTTATGCATTAATTACCATTATTAAAAAAAATATCCCGCAGTAAAGCCGGGTAATAGTTTTAACACATTTGGTCCGGTTTGTTAATATTTAAAATAATATTTTATTCAAATATTGCAGAGACAAACAGTTTGGAGTCAAATGTCTGAAGGTCTTCAATGCCCTCTCCCACCCCTATGTACTTAATTGGTACTTTTTGTTTATTAACTATCTGGAATACAACCCCGCCTTTAGCTGTTCCATCAAGCTTTGTAACAACCAGGCCGGTTATATCAGTAACTTTGGAAAATTCTTCCGCCTGAAGTATGGCATTCTGCCCGGTATTGCCGTCCAATACCAGTAAAGTTTCATTAGGGGCATAAGGCAGGTTTTTGCTTAATACCCTTTTAATTTTATTAAGCTCTTCCATTAAATGGCCTTTATTATGCAGACGGCCTGCTGTATCTATAAGCACAACATCATACTGATGTTTAATGGCGTGCTGGACGGTTTCAAAAGCAACTGAAGACGGATCCGCGCCATGTCCCTTTTGAATAATTTCCACACCGGCTCTTTTGGACCAAATTTCAAGCTGTTCATTTGCAGCAGCTCTAAACGTATCAGCCGCTCCCACAATAACTTTTAGTCCGGCTTTTTTATAATTATGTGCAAGTTTGCCAATTGTTGTAGTCTTGCCTACTCCGTTAATTCCCACCACCAGAATAATGTATGGCTTATGGGTTTTAATTTCCTGTTCGGAATTGAAATTAGATTCAATATCAAGAATACCGGTAAGCTCTTTTTTTACTGTTTCAATTACATTTAAGTCAGTTCTGTCTTTTTCTGATTTCATGCGCCCGCGTACATTTTCAATAATCTGTACGGCGGTATCATATCCTATGTCGGAAGTAATAAGTATTTCTTCAATTTCATCAAGAGTTTTGTCATCAATTACTGCTTTACCTGTAACAGCTTCATTTATAGTATTAACAATTTTAGTTCTGGTTTTAGTTAATCCCTCTTTAAGTTTTGAGAAATTAAAATTATCAAATATGCCCATTTTATTTTTTCTTTTTCTTTAAAGTTTTAATAGCTCTTAATAAATAATTCACTAATGAAAAAACGATCATGAATAAACTTACAAAATATACAAGCAGAAACACAGGGCTGCTTTCTTCAACACCCATAAGTGTAAAAAGGATAATGATTCCTATTGATAAAACAGTTCCTTTGCCTATATAATCGGATGGCAGAACTTTGCCAATTTTAGAAGTAACATATATTCCGCCCAGAAAGATCAATATATCTCTTATTATTATCATATAAAAATAATAATCATCAATTTTATTGTGCAGAAACAACTGAATTACAACAACGGCAATGCAAATTTTATCTGCCAAAGGATCAATAATCTTACCCATTTCGGTAATTTCATTAAACTTTCTGGCAAGAAAACCATCCAGCAGATCAGTAGCCACACCCACTACGCATATTACGGCAACAAGATAATGGTGAGCGCCAAAATCATTCAGTAGAAACCATAAAGGAACTGCAAGCAGCAATCTAAATGCGCTAAGCATATTAGATTTTGTTTTCATTTCGCTTAACTTTATTTTCATTTTAGCACCGCAAACTTTCCGGTTTTTTCTTCTACTTCATTACTAGCATCATCCAGGCGAACAACTCTGTAAATATATACTCCGCTGCTTAAGCTTTTGCCTTTTATATCTTTAAGGTTATAAGTCAAACCGCCGTTACCATCTGACTCTTCAATTTGCGCAACCTGCTCGCCCGTTAATTTGAAAATAACAATTTTTGCTTTCTTAGGCAAATTTGCAAATGTAACACTTCCGGTTCCGCTGTTAATTTTAGCGGGATTGGGATAAACGTAAACATCCGCCAGGTTCTGCATATAACCTGTCAATACAACATAACTGCCGGCTGCTTCATTTATTTTTATACTTCCCGTCCCTATGCTGGAAGTAACATTATTTACCCTTAATACATACTCTTTACCAATTGCACCTACAGGTCTTTTCTTCTGCAGGTTCAGATAAACCGAATTGGGATCATTATTGATTTTTTCAACAGACTCAATAAAGTTTTCAGGTTCAAATTTGTAATTGGAAATAGTTGAAACTGATAGTGTATCATAAGGCAGATTAAAAGTAATTTTAATTTTAAATTGATTTATTAATTCATACGAAGAGATAAAATACTCCTGAACTGTGTTTATCTG
>JAUZPC010000034.1 GCA_030706105.1 Bacteroidota bacterium
CCGAAGAATCCTCTTTTGTCTTTGTGAATTTCATTATGAAGATCGTTTCGGATAGCTGCAACTCTGCCGGCCAATTCACCGTTCTTCTCGGCCAGAAAGTAGTCTGCCTTAGCATGCTGAAAGAAAGGGTTGCCTTCTTTGTCAAGGATGTGTTTTCTATCCATGAGAAGGGGCGGAACCCAATGAGGATCATTATTGTAAATTTTCCAAGGCAGTTTAATGAATCTCATTAAATCCTTTTTAGTTTCAACTTTAATAATTTTTATTTCGTTCATATTTATGTTTCGTTGAATTGGATAATAAAAAAGCAGCGTATCCGTAAAGACAAGCTGCTTCAAAATACTACTTTAAATATACAATATTGTATAACTAATTTCTATAAATAAAAATTAAATTATACCCAGCTTCTTACCAACTTTAGTAAATATGCTTACTATTGCATCTATATGTATATCTTCATGGGTAGCCATATAAGAAGTACGCATCATCTGGCGTCCCTGCGGAACTCCAGGAGATATAAATACGTTAACAAAAACGCCTTCATCATATAACATGCGCCACATTTTAAATGCACGTTCATCGTCTCCAACAATAACGGGAACAATTGCAGTTCTACCGTCAATAACTTTAAAACCGGCTTCAACCAACCCTTTGCGTGCTTTATTAGCGTTAGAGATTAATTTTGTAGCTCTTTCCGGTTCAGCTTCCAGTATATCCAGAGCAGCTAAAGCAGAGGCAACGGAAGCCGGAGTTGGGGATGCACTAAATATTAAAGCCGCTGAGTGATGTTTAAGATAGTTGATAACCTTAGCGCTACCGGTAACAAACCCGCCCAATGAGGCAAAAGTTTTGCTAAAGGTACCCATGGTCATATCTATTTCATTTTCAAGGTTGAACTCGCTTGCAGTTCCACGGCCACCTTTACCGATAACGCCTACTGCGTGTGCGTCATCAATTAGGATCCTTGCATTATATTTTTTTGCTATTTCGTTTAGTCTTGGTAATTCAACAATTTCGCCGCCGGTTGAAAAGACACCATCACTAACTATTAATTTAGCGCTTTCTAAAGGAAGTTTGGAGATTACTCTTTCAAGGTCTTCCATATCGTTATGTTTATAACGAACCATTTCGGCCATACCTGATCTTGCCATCAGGTTACCTGCAACTATGCAGGCGTGGTTATCCTTATCTGAGACTACATATTCACCACGTTGCACTAATGTAGGAATAATTCCCTGAGCAGTTATGTAACCGGTACTGAACAGGAGAACGGCCTCCGAGTTAAAAAATTTAGCCAATCTTTCTTCTAATTCAATATGTAAATCAAGAGTCCCGGTTAAATAACGGGAGCCGGAACAGCCTGTTCCATATTTCTGAATCGCCTTTATAGCAGCTTCTTTAACTTTAGGATGTGATGTAAGGCCCAAGTAATTATTTGAACCGGCCATTATGATTTTACGGCCTTCAATTTGAACTACCGGCCCTTCATTTGCTTCTATTGCTCTAAAGTATGGATATAAACCTGTCGCCTTTATATCGTCAGCTCTTGTAAAGTCTATACATTTTTGAAATAAATCCAAATATTCCTCCTGAATATTTTTATGTTATCTAAAAACCAAATATTTTCTTAAATTTGTATTTTAAAAATCAAATTTAAACACTATTAAAGACAAATCAAAGACTATGGAAAAAAAAGGTGTAGCTGTTGTAACGGGGGCTAGTGGTTTTGTTGGCAGCCATTTGGTGGATTTATTGATTAGTGAACATTATACGGTTAGATGCATAACCAGAAAATCCAGTAATTTGCAATGGCTGAAAGGTAAGAAGGTTGAGATTTATGACTGTGGACTGAATAATAAAGAATTGCTTGAAAAAGTTCTATACGGGGCTGAGTATGTTTATCATGTTGCCGGCGTAATTAAATCTAAAAAACCGGAAGGTTATTTTAGCGGCAATGTGGACAATACCAAGGTCCTTTTAGAAGCTGCATTAAAATATAGAAAGTCAATAAAGAAAATTGTAGTGGTCAGCAGCCAGACAGCCGTCGGTCCTTCTGAAAAAGATAAACCAGTGGACGAGAATTCTGTATGCAAACCTATTACTACTTATGGCAGAAGCAAGCTGGCGGAAGAAGAGCTGGCAAAATCTTATATGAATAGATTGCCGATTACAATTTGCCGTGCCCCTGCCGTTTATGGTGAAAGGGATCCGGAGACTTTTATAATTTTTAATACCTTTGCCAAAGGTCTTTTTGCCACTATCGGTTTTGGTGAAAAAAAGGTTTCTTTAATTCATGCCGATGATCTTGTCCGGGGCTTTCATAAAGCCGCAATTGTTCCGGAATCTAAAGGACAGACTTATTTTATTAGCTCTGAAGAGTTTTATACCTGGCAGCAGGTTGGCTCCCTTGTATCTAAAATTTTGAATAAAAAAGCTTTCCATTTAGCTATTCCTCATTTTGTTATTTTTACTGCGGCTGTCTTTGCTCAGTTTTTTGCACAATTTTCAAGCAAGCCGGCAACTTTAAACATCGAGAAAGGAAAAGATATCACCAGAAAATACTGGACTTGCAATACTTCCAAAGCAATTAAAGAGCTGGGATATCATCAAGAGCTTTCTATTGAGGATGGTCTTAGAAAAACATTAACCTGGTACAAAGAAAACAACTGGATTAAATAGTACAATACAAAGTTGATAATTATTCGCTGTGCATTGTTAATTGTTAATTGCTCATTGTTTCTTTACTTTTGTAAATTATTAATAAAATATTAAAAAAGATGTTAGAAATCCATAATACACTTTCAGGTAAAAAAGAAGAATTTAAGCCATTAGAAGAAAATAAAATAAAATTTTACGTATGCGGTCCTACAGTTTATGATTATTTCCATATTGGGAATGCACGTTCTTTTATAATGTCTGATATAATTAGGAAGTATCTTGAGCTTAAGGGCTACGAAGTAACTTTTGTAATGAATCTTACTGATGTTGATGATAAAATTATTAAAAAATCCATTCAGGAAAAGGTAACTTCAAAAGCTGTGGCAGAAAAATATGTGGATGCTTTTTTAGAGGATATTGAGAAATTAAAAGTTAAAAGAGCTTCATTTTATCCCAAAGCTACTGAGCATATTTATGAAATTATAAATCTTATTAAGAAGCTTGAAGCAAAAGGAATAGCTTATAATATTGATGGTAATGTTTTTTATGATGTGTCAAAATTTGAAAATTACGGTGCATTAAGTAAAAAAAGGACTGAAGATCTTGAGTCAGGTGCGCGAATTGAAATAAATGAAGAAAAAAAGAATGCGCTCGATTTTTCTTTATGGAAAAAAGCAAAAGAGGGTGAACCTTTTTGGGAATCTCCCTGGGGGAATGGGCGCCCCGGTTGGCATATTGAATGCTCAGCTATGAGCTGCAGCCATTTGGGTGAAACTTTTGATATTCACGCCGGCGGTAATGATTTAATTTTTCCCCATCACGAAAATGAAATTGCACAAAGCGAAGGCGCTTCCGGTAAAAAGTTTGTAAATTATTGGATACATTTTGGCTTTCTGAATATTAATAATGAAAAAATGTCCAAATCTCTTGGCAATTTTTTTACTGCACGAGATATTCTTAAAATATATTCTGCCGAAACTATCAGATTCTTTTTTGCCCAAACCCATTTTGCGGGACCATTGAATTTTAGTGAAGATCTGCTTCAGGCTGCCGCTAAGGGGTTGGAAAAAATTCAAAATTTATATGACAGAGTACTTTCTGAATTAAATTCTGAAAAAAATGAAGCTAATGATGTTGAGTTTGATTTTCAGAAATATTTTGATTTGTTCTCTCAGGCGATGGATGATAATTTTAATACACCACAGGCCGCAGCAGTTATCTTTGACTTTGTGAAAGAAGTGAACAGAGTTATTTCGCAAAACGAAAACATTTCCGGAAAGTTTTATGGACAGGTTAAACTATTTCTTGATAAAACTGCTGAAGGTGTTTTGGGTATTATTAATACAAAGGCGAGTACAACAACCAGAAACCTTGAAAATGAGCTTATTGAGCTTTTGCTTAACGTTAGGCTGGAAGCAAAACAGCAAAAGAATTATGCTTTGTCGGACAAAATAAGAGATGACCTTAAGGCGCTTGGTGTTATTCTGCAGGACGGCAAAGAGAAGACTACTTTTAAAATTGTTAGGGAGTAGCTCTTATTGGTTAATAAGTTTTCGCTTCAGCTTACAAGCAGAGTTGTTGATTGCTATTTCTCTATAAATAGAAAAGCTAAAAAAATATTATTAAAGCCTCAAAAGGATAACACTGTTATTGTAGTTATCCCTTCAACCAGATGTGTCCCTCAGGCAAAAGACTTTGTACAGGAAAAAAAGTTATGGATTGAAGACGCGCTTACACGCCTGTCTTCAATCAAATATAACTATTATTATGGGGGAGAGGAAATTAAGATAGACAGACATGTTGGAATAAGTGAAAGCTCTGCCGAGTTTGAATTCAGAAATAACATTCTGTTTATTGATGCCCCTGAGAAAGTTGATACTGTCCTTCTGTATGAAGCATGGCTTAAAATTATGGCTAAAAAAATTCTTCCCCAAAAGGTTGTAGAAATAAGCAGTAAATATAATTTTAATCCTCAGAAAATTGGAGTAAGGGAAGCAAAAACAAGGTGGGGAAGCTGCTCAAGCCATAACCATATTTCTTTAAACTCAAAGCTGATGATGTGTGATGAGAAAATAATTGATTATGTTATTATCCATGAACTTTGTCATACAATCCATCATAATCATTCCGGTAAATTCTGGCAGCTCGTTGCGCAGGTTATGCCTGATTACAAAACCCATATTAAGAGATTAAAAAAGTACCGGCTATAAAATTTGTCGGAAGATTTTGTCATTTGGAGGAGTAAAATTGACGGATTCTGCTGAAAAATATTTTTTTACATATTTAAGAAAGCTGTAAACCGCAATAGCTTAACTAAATAGAATCTCTTGTCTTTTTAATAGCCGCTGGCACGATAATGGCTATCATTTGTACATAAATGTTAGAAATAAAAAGAGTTAATCAGGTCTTGAGATGTTTGTCGCATTTTCTTAACTTTTTTTATATAAATTTCGATAATAGTATATTAAACCCGATAGTATATAAAATATTAGCTGAAAAAACTTGACATTCAAAAAAGCATATTCTAATTTATACTATTAAAAATAAAGAAATAAATATTATGAAAAGCTTAAAAATATTTATCTTGCTGCTTTCTGCCGCCTTTTTAACTTATTATGGCTGCAAAGACAATTCAAGTATTAGTGAGTCCGGCGAAAATAACAGTTCAAACGGAACATCTAAAGTTGTTCTACAAGGGCAGGTAATAAATGCAAAAACAAATGTTGCTCTGGATAGTGTTACAATTCAGGTAATAGGAGAGGGAGTTAACTATGTCGCTTATACCGATTATCAGGGTAAATATAAATTTGAGTTTGATTTAACAAAAAACGTTAGTGTTACAATTACTGCATATAAAAATCAATATTTGCCGGATTCTGTTAAGGTAGTTGCTGTAATGGGTTCTACTGTAAATGTATCAAATATCTCTTTACAGCCGACAACCGTTATTTCATCAGAAAGCGGGTCTGCTGCCAGTATATACCTGGTATCGGCATCCCCTAACAATATAAATGTAATTGGCAGTGGCGGCATAGAAAAAACTACAATCAATTTCCAGGTATTGGACTCTCTCGGTAATCACATCAATATTATCCATGCTGATACGGTCTTCTTCAAATTGGCATCTTCATTAGGCGGAGAATTTTTATATCCTAATATCGGGATAACTAATGATTCCGGCATGGTTCAGGTTACGCTTACCAGCGGAACTAAAGCCGGAGTAGTTCAGATTTATGCGGAAATGCATACGAAAACAGGCAAAATATTCTCAAAACCTGTCTTCATTTCAATTCATGGAGGCCTGCCGGACTTGGCGCATTTTAGTATTGGTCCTAAGGTGTATAACTTTCCAGGGCTTGATGTTTATGGTCTGCAATTACCAATTTCTGTAATAGTTGGTGATAAATATGCTAATCCTGTAAAGCCTAATACAGCTGTTTATTTTACTACTACAGGCGGCGTTATTGAGGGTTCGCTTCTAACTGATCTTCAGGGAAGAGGTACGGTTAATTTAATTTCAGGAGAACCCGAACCAGTTCATGCTCTCTATGGCCCCGGTTTTGCAACTATTACAGCCTCAACTGCTGATGAAAATTTGCAGCAGATTAGTAAAAGTACAATCGTTTTAGTTTCAGGATTTCCGATAATTTCTTGTTCTCCTACGTCTTTTAATATACCAAATGGCGGTGTGCAGAATTTCAGCTTTATTGTTGCAGACAGAAACGGTAACCCATTGGCTATGGACAACAAAATATCGGTTTCTTTGCAGGGTGAAAATGCTGCAATTCAGGGCGATGTTGATATTACTCTGCCTGACACTCAAAGCAAAACCTGGACACGGTATAACTTTTTAGTTTATGACGCAGTGGATACTATTGACGTTGCCAAACCATTAACTATTAGAATAAAATCTGAAGGGTCCAACGGAAAAGCATTTTTAACTCTTACAGGTACAGGACATTAATTTATTCTTTGTGGCTTTTTTAAAGGGAATACATTTCTTTAAGTGTATTCCCTTTTTTTTTTCGAGCATAAATTATATGTATTTTATGCTTCTTTCCTATTAGATAAACCACCTCATAACTGCAAATTGAGAATCAAATATGGTGCAAAATTAATTATACTATATTTTTTTACCCAAAATCCGATTATAACAATTGAGCGTCGGTTCATTTAACTATTTTTTTTGAACCGAGGTATTTTTCCATTTATTTCAGGATAATAATAATGAAATATTCCAAAGTTGTTGAAGTTGATGCAGCGAAATGCATTAACTGTCACAAGTGTATAGCAGTATGCCCTGTAAAGTACTGTAATGACGGTTCTGGGGATCATGTTTCTATTCGGGAAGAACTATGTATTGGATGCGGCGAGTGTATAACAAACTGCCCTCACGGTGCAAGAATCATTATTGATGATTTTTCTATTGCAATGGAAGCTCTTAACAGGCGTGAACCGATAATTGCGGTAGTTGCACCTGCTATAGCTGCAGAACTGCCAAATGCCTATCTTAATTTTAACGGGTGGTTAAAATCGCTTGGCGTTAAAGCAATTTTTGATGTTAGTTTTGGCGCTGAATTGACGATTAAAAGTTATTTAACACATATTAAGGAAAATAAGCCTAAAGCTGTAATTTCTCAGCCTTGTCCTGCAATCGTATCTTATATAGAGCTATATCATCCTGAATTACTAAAATACCTTGCTCCGGCAGACAGCCCCATGCTGCATACAATCAGGATGGTAAAGGAGTTTTATCCGCAATACAGAAACCACAAAGTATTGATAATCTCTCCTTGTATTGCTAAAAAAAGAGAATTTGAATCTACGGGAGTCGGAAATTATAATGTTACTTTCAAAAAAATTGCCGAACATTTTGAAAAAAATAGAATAAACGTACATCAGTTTCCAAAAGTTGAATATGATAATGATCCTGCTGAGCGTGCAGTTTTATTCTCAACCCCGGGCGGACTTATGAGAACTGCCCAAAGAGAAAATCCTGATATCCCTCTTGTTACCCGTAAAATTGAGGGTCCTAATGTCATATATCATTATCTTGCTAATTTGGAAAAGGATATAAACTCAGGCAAAGCTCCTTTATTGATAGATTGTTTAAACTGCGAAGCAGGCTGCAACGGCGGTACCGGTACAACTAAATCCAGAACTATGGATGAACTTGAATCTGCTATTGAGAAAAGAAATCAGGAAATGCAGGAAGCCTATGTTGGGAAATCAATATTAAAAAACAAAGCTTTAGCAAAAAGGAAACTCCACCAAACAATTGATAAATATTGGAAACCGGGCTTATATGCAAGGAGATATGAAAACCTTTCTAACCTTAATGATGTAAAACTTCATTCCACGGATTCAGAAATAAAAGAGACCTTCAAAATAATGTTGAAGGATACTGCTGAAGACGAATTGAATTGCGGGGCCTGCGGTTATAACTCATGTAAAGATATGGCAATTGCAATTCATAATGGCTTGAACAAAAAAGAGAACTGCCACATTTATAATAATAAATATTTGCATAATAGCGTTAAAGTAATGCTCAAAAAAATGGATGAATTCTCAAAAGGCCAACTTGATGTTGAGTTGAACGTGGAAGCAGGTGATGTAATAGGTGAATTGTACACCGGTTTTAATAGTGCAGTTTCTAACATAAAAGACCTTGTTCATTCTATATATACTGCTGTTGAAGCAGTAGCCAGTGCAACGGCAGAAATATCTTCTTCTACGGAGCAAATGGCGGCCGGGGCTCAAGAACAATCTGCCCAAATAACCAATATAAATGACTATGTTGAACTGGCGACAAAAAATGTTACTCATACATCAGAAAAAGCTGCCAATGTATTCTCTGAATCGGAAAAAGCAGCTGGTGCAGCCAGAGTCGGTACGGAAAATATTACGAAAGCAAAAGATGGTATGTCGGATATAGTTGATTCTACAAAAGAAACTGCTCAAATCTTTTCTCATCTTAGCACCAGAACGGAACAAATTGGTGACATCCTTGGAATAATTGATGAGATTGCTGACCAAATAAACCTTTTAGCTCTTAATGCAGCAATTGAAGCGGCCAGGGCTGGAGAACATGGACGCGGATTTGCTGTAGTTGCAGATGAAGTAAGAAGGCTTGCCGAACATACTTCAAAATCAACTGCCGAAATTGGAACTACTATTAAGGATATTCAGCGCGATATCAAAGAAGCAGACAAGTCTATGAATAAAACTGACCTTTCTGTTAAAAATGGTAAAAATCTGACTGATAAAGTCCAAAACTCTTTCTATGAGATTGGAAATAATATCGAATCGGTTACTACTATGGTCTCCGGATTAGCACAGGATAATAAATCTCAATCTGAAGAAGTTGCTAATATAGGAATGAATCTGGAAGGTATGAGCAGTGTGATTCAACAGACATCATCAGGAATTGAACAAATTTCAAATGCTGCCAACGATTTAAATAATCTTGCTCTTAAACTTCAGAATCTAATTCAAAGATTTGAATTCAGCAAAAAATACATAACAATGAACTGATTGTTTTAAACTATACTATTCTCAGCCCCTGATATTTCATGTTTTTACGGAATTTATCAGGGGCTTTTTTTATGGGAAAAGCCTTGTTGTGCCTTTGTTACCATTTTTAGTGTATAAATTATAATTATTTTTATCTATTTTTAATTATTAATACAAAAACAAAATTCAAATATTGAATATGCAAAAAAGAACTAAAATCATTATCCTTATTTTAATTGTGATAGTTATAGTAATAGCGTTTGTAGTGCCCAGAAGCAAAGACAAAAGAGTGGATCCACAGCTTTCAGCACGCAAAGGTCCGCAGACTCTTGTTGTAAAAGCTATGATTCTAAAACCGTCTGACTTAGACAATAATGTAAGTACAAGCGGTACGATACTGGCAAGCGAAGAAGTTGAAGTTCGCAGCGAGGTGGCCGGACGTATTACCAAAATATACTTTAAAGAGGGCTCAAGTGTAAAAGCAGGCCAGTTGCTTGTTAAGCTGAATGACTCTGAATTAAGAGCACAACTTACCAAGAACCAATCTAAACTTAAATTATTACAGGATAAACAGTATAGACAAAAAGCTTTGTATGAAAAGGAAGCTATCAGCAAAGAAGATTTCGATGCTACTGTAAATGATCTGAATATGACTAAAGCAGATATTGATTTAATTATGGCCCAAATTGAAAAGACCGAGATTAGAGCGCCTTTTAATGGTAAGATTGGCATAAGAAATGTAAGCGAAGGCAGTTATGTTACTTCTGCTGTGCTAATTGCAAATCTTCAGAATACAGGACTACTTAAAGTTGATTTTTCAATTCCGGAAAAATATTCAGGACAAGTAAAAGTAGGTTCTGATATAAAATTCAACCTTTCAAATAATAATGAGACTTTTATAGCAAAAGTATATGCTATTGAACCAAAAATAAACCTTCAAACAAGAACACTTCAAATACGTGGCGTTTACAAAAACACACTCAATAAAATTATGCCCGGATCTTTTGTAGAAATAGAATTAGTATTGGAACAGATAAAAAATTCAATCCAAATTCCTACCCAAACGCTAATTCCTGAAATTAAAGGACAAAAAGTATTTCTATATAGAAACGGAAAAGCTGTGGATCAAAAGGTTGAAACCGGTATTAGGACGAGCGAGAACGTACAGATTATCAAAGGTTTACAGCCGGGGGATACTTTAATTACATCAGGTATCTTGCAGCTAAAAGGAAATACTGCAGTTAAATTATCAGAGATTAAATAGCAATATATTATGAGTTTATCATCGTTAAGCATAAGACGGCCGGTTCTTTCAATAGTAATGTCCATAATTATAGTACTTTTTGGAATAATCGGATACACTTTTCTTGGTGTCAGAGAATATCCTTCTGTTGATCCTCCAATTATTACAGTTTCAACTAATTATACCGGAGCAAATGCTTCTGTTATTGAGACTCAAATTACGGAACCTCTGGAAGAATCCATTAATGGTATTGCCGGTATTCGTTCATTAACTTCAAACAGCAGGGACGGAAATAGCAATATAACCGTTGAGTTTGACTTAGGTCAGGATCTTGAAACTGCTGCAAATGATGTTAGAGACAGAGTTTCAAGAGCAATGCGTTCATTGCCTCCTGATGTGGAAAATCCCGTTGTGGCAAAAGCAGACGCTGATGCTTCTCCTATTGTGATGCTTTGTGTTGAGAGTGACAGCAGGAGTCTGTTAGAAGTTACAGATTATGCAAATAATGTATTTAGAGAGAGATTCCAGACTATCCCGGGTGTTAGTACCGTTAATGTTTGGGGAGAAAAAAAGTATTCTATGCGTTTGTTGATGGACCCCAAAAAATTGGCGGCTTTCAATCTTTCTCCTCTTGATGTTAAAAATGCACTCCTTAAAGAAAATGTGGAGCTTCCTGCCGGAAATATTGAGGGCTATAATACTGAACTTTCTATTAGAACTTCAGGCCTTATGTATACCGAAGAAGAATTTAATAACATGATTATTAAACGGGATCCTTCCGGTGTAGTGAAGATGCGTGATATTGGAGTTGCTAAGTTGGCTGCGGAAAATGAACGCTCTATTCTAAGACGTAACGGCGTTCCAATGGTTGGCATAGTTCTTATTGCCCAGCCGGGTGCAAATAATATTGAAATTGCAAATGAATTTTATAAACGCCTCGAGCAGATAAAGAAAGATTTACCTCCGGATATCAAAGCCTCCATCGGTTTTGATATTACTACTTTTATTAGGAACTCAATTAAAGAAGTTGAAGAAACTATTTTTATTGCTTTTGGACTGGTTGTTCTCATTATCTTTTTATTCCTGCGTGACTGGAGAACAACTTTAATACCGGTTATTGCAATTCCAATTTCTCTTGTAGGTGCATTCTTTATAATGTATGTATCAAACTTTTCCATAAATGTGTTAACTTTATTGGGAATTGTACTTGCTATTGGTATAGTGGTGGATGATGCAATTGTTGTGCTTGAGAATATTTATGCAAAAATAGAAAATAAGATGGATCCGTTTGAAGCAAGTACAAAAGGATCTTCAGAAATCTTTTTTGCAATACTTTCTACAACTGTAACGCTTGCTACCGTTTTCTTACCTGTTATATTTTTATCAGGGATATCGGGCAGACTATTTAGAGAATTCGGCGTTGTAATAGCGGGCTCTGTAATTATTTCTGCTTTTGTAGCTCTAACATTAACCCCAATGCTTTCTTCTAAGCTTCTTAAGCGCCGTGAACATCATAATTGGTTATATGAGAAAACTGAACCCTTCTTTGTTAAAATGAATGATATTTACAAATCATCACTTGAAAGCTTTTTGAAAAGGAGATGGCTTGGTTTAGTTATTCTTTCAGCCGCTATTATATTGATAGTTGTTATTGGCAAAAATTTGCAGTCTGAGCTTGCTCCGCTGGAAGACAGAAGCAGGCTAAATATAAGTGCAATATCACCAGAGGGTACTTCATATGATTATATGGATAATTTTATGAGCCGGCTTGCACAACGGGTAAGGGATTCGGTTCCTGAGAATGAATCTGTAGTTGCAATAACAGCCGGAGGGCAAGGCGCCAGTGGGGTAAATGCCGGCACCGTAATGATTTTGCTTATACCACGTGAAGAGAGAATAAGAAAACAGCAGGATATAGCCAATTCAGTTTCTAAAGATGTTCTTAGAATGAATGATGCCCGTATCTTTGTTACTCAGCAGCAAACTATCGGTGCAAGCCGCGGCGGTCTGCCTGTTCAGTTTGTTCTGCAGTCTCCAAGTTTTGAAAAACTGAAAGATGTACTCCCTAAATTTATTGATGAAGCAAGAAGAAGTCCGATATTTCAGGTAGTTGATTTCAATCTTAAATTTAATAAGCCTGAATTAAGAGTAGAAGTTGACAGGGAAAAGGCGCGTAGTTTGGGGCTCTCTGTAATGGATATTGCTGAAACTATTGCCTCTGCATTTAGCGGCGGGCGCTTTGGTTATTTTATTATGAATAGCAAACAGTATCAGGTATTGGGACAGCTTGACAGGGAAGATCGGAATAAACCCTTAGATCTTAAATCTCTATATGTAAGAAATAACCAGGGTGAGCTTATCCAGTTAGATAATGTTGTAACATTAACTGAGCAAACTACTTCTCCTCAATTGTATAGGTATAATAGGTATGAGTCAGCTACTATATCTGCGGGACTTAATCCCGGTTTTACAATTGCACAGGGCATTGATGAAATGAATAGAATTGCAGATAAAATTACGGACAGATCATTCTCAAGAGCCTTATATGGGCCATCCAAAGATTACGCGGAAAGTTCTTCTTCTTTAGTATTTGCTTTTTTGCTTGCTCTTATCTTAATTTATCTGATATTGGCAGCACAGTTTGAAAGTTTCAGGGATCCTGTTATTATTCTTTTAACAGTGCCGCTTGCTTTGGCCGGTGCCGTAATAAGCCTTTTTGCGTTTGGTCATACTCTTAATATCTTTAGTGAAATTGGTATGATTATGCTTATTGGTCTGGTAACTAAAAACGGTATTCTTATTGTGGAATTTGCCAACCAAAGAAAAGCTGCGGGTTTATCCAGAATTGATGCAATAAAGGACGCTGCTGCACAGAGGTTAAGACCAATTCTTATGACAAGCCTTGCTACAGTTCTCGGAACA
>JAUZPC010000340.1 GCA_030706105.1 Bacteroidota bacterium
ATTGTAACTTTAGAACTTTCTTAAGAATAATTGTCTCTGGTAATGATAAACCTATTACACTCATCATAAACGCCAGCACCGTACCAAGAGACGCTCCTTTTTCAAGTAAAGCCTGAACAATCGGTATAATTCCTGCCGCATTTGAGTACATAGGCACACCCAATAATACTGCAGCAGGTACTGACCACCAGGCTGATTTACCCATAAGTCCCGCCATAAAATTCTCAGGTACATAACCATGAATTCCTGCACCAACCGCAATACCTATAACAATGTAAATCCATACTTTTGATACTATATCTTTAACCGCTTCAATACCTGCTTCTATTCTATCTGAAAAAGATATTTTAAACTCAGGGTTTTCAAATTTAGCCGCCTTTATTTCATATACCCATGGTTCAACATATCTTTCCAGCTTAAGCCTTCCTATTACGTAACCCGAAATCATAGCAATCAATAACCCTGTGGACATATAAAGGATAGCCGTCTTCCATCCGAATAATCCGAACAAAAGAACGACGGCTACTTCATTTATCATAGGGGCAGCGATTAAGAATGAAAAAGTTACACCAAGTGGAACGCCGCTTTCCACAAATCCAAGGAATAATGGTATTGCCGAGCAGGAACAAAAAGGAGTTACTATTCCCAGCATACTTGCAAGCACATTACCTGCAAAAAGTTTTTTGCCGCCTAATATATTTCTTGTCTTTTCAGGTGTAAAATAAGTACGGATAATACCTACTCCGAAAACTATCAAAACTAACAGAAGTAAAACTTTGGGTACTTCAAAAACAAAGAAACGCATCGACGCTATTAAATGAGTACCGCTATTAAGGTTTAATACATTATTAAAAATGTAGTTGATTGATGTCTCGAGTGAAAGGTAAACCAATAACCAAACGGGAATCAATAACAATATATAATAATACTTACTGATTTTTTGCTTTTCTAAAACTTCCATTTATTTTCTTAGACTCCGTATTATAATATCTTTTTATTTTGTTATTTATTTTATTCTTCAGCGGCAAGTGCATTCATCAGCCAGTGAGTTAAGGTAGCTTTTGTAGGTAATTTACCGCTTAATACTACTTTCCCGTTTACAACCAACCCGGGTGTACTCATTATCCCATAACTCATAATGTCTTTATATTCTGTGACTTTTTCAATTGCAGCATCAATATTGTTTTCTGAAACTACTTCTTTACATAGGTTCTCAAGGTTGACGCAATTGGCACAGCCCGGACCAAGAACTTTTATATTTAACATTTTTATTATCCAGTTTATTTTTTTTACTTAAAATAATTAATTCTGTTTGGTTTAATATTGCTACCAATTTAATTTATTAAGAAATATATTCCTCCAAGAATAACCAGTATTCCGCAAATCCTTTTAATCCAAATAATTGTTTTGGATTCTTCACTCCAGTTCAAATATTTCTGTACTTTGCCTGTTAATGTTCCTGCTCCGACAATTACAGAACAATGCCCAATGCCAAAAGATGATAGTAAAACAATTGACATAACATAGTTTGTTTTTGCAGTCTCGAAAACAACTCCAAGTACCGGTGCCATATAGGCAAATGTGCAGGGTCCTAATGCCAGTCCGAAAAGAAGTCCAAGTATCAAAACAGCAAACAGGCCTTTGAATTTTGTCTGTTTAAGTCCAAAGCCATTCCAGTTAAGTTTTATTAAATCTAATAAATACAACCCCACAATAAAGAAAATGACTGCAACCAAATATTTTCCAAAAGAGCCAACATCTCCAAGCATTCTGCCCAGCCAGGCAGTTATTATTCCTATTGCGCCAATTGTAATCAAGATACCCAGAGAGAATACAAGAGAAATATAAAATGTCCTTTTTTGACTTATCTTTCCTTGCGAACTAATGTATCCAACTATCAGCGGAATGCTTGATAAGTGACACGGGGAAAGAAGAATACTCAATACACCCCAGCTAAAAGAGGCGAGGATGGCAATCCAAGCCGCCCCGCTCATACCATCATATAAAGTTATAAAGATATTATCTATCATGTAATTATTTCCCGCTCTTTGGTTTAATCCCTTTTGACAATAATAATTTATCAATCTCTTTTTCAGGATAAAATCCTTCATGACGGAAGAACTCTTTACCCTTCTCGTCTAAAAATACTTGTGTCGGAATAAGTTTTACTCCGTACTTCTGGGCATACTGTTTTTGATCATCTTTCCAAACATCATAAAAAGTTACTTTAACCTGTTTACCGTATTTTTGTTCTACTGACTTCATTATTGGCTGCATTTGTTTACAAGGGATACAACTTACGGAACCTAACTCTATAAAAGTTACTTTTTGCTGTCCTTTATTTTGTGCAAATGTATTAAAGGAAATTACCAGCAACAGAGTTATAAAAACAAGAATTAACTTTTTCATTTATGCCTCCTTTAGAAAATTTAGTATTTCATCATCCTTTGGAATGATTCCATAACTTTTTACTTTTTCATTGATAACCAATCCGGGAGTCATCATTATTCCTGACTTTACGATTTCCTGAATGTCTGTAATTTTTTCTACTTCAATTTGAATATTATTTTTTTCTGCAACTTCTTTTACTTTTTCGGTTAGCCTGTTGCATTTTGCGCAGCCCGAACCCAGAATTTTAACTTTCATTATTTGCTTTCATAGTTTTTATTTAAAATTGCTATTTTGTAATTATTCATATTGCAAAGCAGCTTACTTTATCTGAACGGTTTTCTCCTGCTGAAAATATTTCAATTCCACTGCTCTTAACTTCTATAATTCTTTCTTACATCTAACTGATACATGAATTTTACGGAAATAGAATTAAAATGTTTATACAAACAGTTTCTTATTTCGTTTTTTATCGAAATGTTGAATATTAAGACTTATTTCATGCAGAGCGTAATTCTGTTAACATTAGCTAATTTCTTTTTATCATTTATAATGCTTGTCTCATCGGCAATCCAAAAGTCCAAAGTGCTCAGAATGGATGATACACGGTCATCTGCGGGGCGGGGATTAATTTTATAATTAACCCATTTACCTTCTTTTTCATCAATAATAAAACCATCCTTCTTCAGAATACTTAAATGGTTGGAGACCGTTGAAGTTCCTATTTCCAGGACTGAAGTAATTTCACATACACATAATGAACGTGCCTGAAGCATCTTTAAAATCCGTAAACGGTTAGGATCAGAGAGTGTTTGAAATATATTATTCGTTTTATCCATTTAGTCATCATTTCTTTTATAATCGAAATATATAGACTTACTGATTTATATGCAAATTATTATTTAGTTCAATGGCATTTATTCTTTACTTAAATCATTTATCGGACACCTTGTAAGCTTGGTTGAAGTATGCAAATACACATGATCGCAGGGATTTTAATTATTTTGAAGACAAATGATAAGCAGAAAAGAATATTTTGATTAATTACCGGCAATACTAAAAAGGTAAAATAATTTATAAAAATATTTTTATTAATAAATATCTTTCGACTATTTTACCCTTGGAATAAATTGAGAACGATAAGCATGGCACACTAATAAAAAGAGAAAACATTTTCATTTATAAATTCCTCTAAAATCCCTTATATCAAAATCAGGATAGCTCTTGGCGTCAACATTGGCAGAAGAATAGTAAATTGTCCAGAGAGTTGATTGTCCTGAGTTTAGCGGAACATCTATCTGTGTATTACCGCCTCCTAATTTTGCACTGCTGTTTTTAGAAGTATAAAATTGGGCCTCTATATACCACGGTGAAGTTACATGTGCACTTCCTGTGTTCGTTACTCTTCCCGATGCAACTAATCTATTACTACCCGACTCCATA
>JAUZPC010000341.1 GCA_030706105.1 Bacteroidota bacterium
GGCAATTACGAACATTAGAAAATCAGTTGAACGCGCCGGTTTAAAAGTTTTAGATTATATATTACAGCCTATTGCATCAAGTTCTTCGGTTTTGGAAGAAAACGAAAAAGATTTAGGCGTTGCCCTTATAGATATTGGTGGCGGTACTACAGATATTGCTATTTTCCATAACAAAGCAATTAAACACAGCAATGTTATTGGTGTTGCCGGTAATCAGGTAACTAATGATATAAGAGAGTCACTGGGCGTTATTACAGATGAAGCTGAGACTCTTAAAAAAGATTATGGCTATGCTACCGAAGCCGCAATTGTTAAAGATTATGAAATAATTATTAAAGGTGTCGGTGCAAGAGGAAACTCTAAAATACCTTTAAGTTTGTTAACCCAGATAATCAGTTGTAGAATGCGCGAACTCTTTGTCCTTATTGATAACGAAATGAGGAATTCCGGTTTAAAGAACAAAATAAAAGCCGGAATAGTATTAACAGGAGGCGGCGCATTATTAAGAGGCAGTACTGATTTAGCAGAAGAAGTATTTGGTCTTCATGCAAGAATTGGTGTCCCGCAGGAACTAGGTTCTGGTTTATCAAAAGAAATTGAAAGCCCTGAGTTTGCAACAGCCGCAGGCCTGATAAGAGGTATGCCGGGTAGAAAAGCTTCTGAATTTACCCCGATGCCTGCAGCATCCAAAAAGAAGGACAATCCTATAAATAGAGTTGTCGCTTATATAAAAAGTATTTTTAATGAAATGTAAAATTATTCCGGAGAGTTATTATGGCAGATAATACTTATGAACAAAACAGACCAAAGTTCTTTACTTTAGACATGAACAAGAAGTCGCCGGCAGTGTTGAAAGTTGTTGGTGTTGGCGGCGGCGGTTGTAATGCTGTTGAGAGTATGATAAGACGCGGGCTAAACGGCGTTGAGTTCATAGCTATAAATACTGATGCTCAGGCTTTGCAAAGCAGCAGCGCTGATCATAAAATTCACGTTGGTGCTACTATTACCGGCGGTTTAGGAGCTGGTGCGGATCCTAACGTCGGAAGAAAAGCTGTTGAAGAAGACAGAGAGAAAATTGCCGAAAGATTGACCGGTGCTAATATGGTGTTCTTAACTACCGGTTTAGGCGGTGGAACAGGAACCGGCGGTACTCCTGTAGTTGCTTCAATTGCTAAAAGTTTAGGTGCCTTGGTTGTAGCTATTGTTACAAAACCTTTCAAATTTGAAGGTAAAACTAAAAATATGAATGCTGAACAAGGTATTCTAGAAATTAAACAGTATGTTGATAGCTTAATTGTTATTCCTAATGAAAGACTTATGGCTGTGCTGGATAAAGGGACTGCAGCTTCTCCGGGCTTTGACAGACCTAACGATGTATTGTATGAAGCAACACGCGGTATAGCCGATATCATAAATGTTGAAGGTATTATCAATGTCGATTTCGCAGATGTTAGAAAAGTAATGAGCCAGAGCGGCGAAGCTTTAATCGGATGTGGAATTGCAAGCGGTGAAAACAGAGCTATTGAAGCTGCTCAAAAAGCAATTTCAAGCCCGCTGCTTGAAGGTGTTAACATTAAAGGCGCTAAGAATATTCTCATAAACGTTACAGGTTCAAGTAATTTAACAATAAATGAAATGAACGAAGGTAACAATATTATTTATAACGCAGCAGGTGAAGAAGCTACTGTAATCTTCGGATTTGTTATCAATGAAGAAATGAATGATTATGTTTCTTATACTGTAATTGCTACCGGCTTTGAAACTACAACATCTTCGGTTAAGGCAGTCAGCAAACCACAGCAGACTATTGCAAGCAAACCTAAAGTTCAAGACCCTGAACCGTTTAAACCGGGATTTGAGTTTGGAAAAATAGTTGACCAGGAAGACTTGGAAGTTCCTACAATTATGAGAATTAAGGGTTCTAACGCTTCTAAAAGTTTAGAAAAGAATGATCAACCGTTAAATACAGGATTTAAATATAATCCTTCTGCTTTCAGAACTGTAGATAAACCGTTGAATAACAATCTTGAATCTGAAGAAGAAGATGATACATCTTCATTTTTGAAAATGATTATGGATTAATTCAGGTTAATCCATAATCATTTAATATCTTTATAAAAGAATTAGTTGTTAGTTCACGCGATAATTTTGCATAACTAACAACTTCAGATCGCCGGGGAAAGATAAACAGTAGTTTATTTGTAAGTATATTTTATAAACAGAAATTCTCTAAAATCACGAACCATTTTCCATTCTTAAGTCTTCATCATTCTCTGTCTGTGCGTATCATTATTTCGACTATTTATAATCCAAATCCCTAATAGCAATGCTTGCTGCGACCAGAGTTAATTTTGTAGTTCGAGATTTCATTTCAAAAATTCTTTATTCCTATATCATCACAATAAATGCTAAGATACAAAAGCGTTAAACTCACAATATATCAGTGTAGTTTCCCCTCTCCCCGGCCCGACAAGTCGGGGCGGGTATTGGAGAGGCCTGCCCGCCGTAGGTGTGGGGCAGGGGTGAGGTCTTAATTTAACTCGAGGGTGTAATTTTTAAATTTTTAGGGTATAAGCTTATAGAGGGTTTAAAATAAGAATAGCTGTAAAATACTCAGAATAATCCGAATTATATTACAGCTATTTAATATGTTTTGAAAACAGGCTAAACTAATTCAATCAGTACTTCGTTCTTTGTAACAGTTTGTCCCTGTTTAACATTTACACTTTTAATTGTGCCGTCAATTGTTGATGTTACAATATTTTGCATTTTCATTGCTTCAAGTATAAGAAGACTTTGCCCGGCAGTTATCTTATCACCTTTCTTTATAGAAATTGATTTAATAGCACCCGGTATAAAAGCTAAAAGTTTTTTGTTGTCTTTCCGCTTAAATCCTGTTCTTCTTAAGTAATTAACGCTAAAATTTGTTTCATATTGAGTATCGTCAATTGTAAGCGTTGTTGGTTTATCTTTACTCATATTTTTATTTCAATTCATTATAAAAACATATACAATAGAAAAAAGCAATACAACTTTTTCCGTTATTTAAGTATACTGTATCTAGAAAGGCGGAATGCCGTGTTTCTTTTGTACTCTTGTCTCGGATTTATTCTCGGAAATCTTCAACGAATGAATTAAATAATCTCTTGTTTCATTAGGGCTGATAACCGCATCAACATGTCCGTTTGCTGCTGCAATATATGGATTAGCAAACTTATCTGTGTATTCCTGTACTTTAAGTTTTCTCATCTCATCCGGGTTAGATGCGCCGGCTATTTCGCTTCTAAAGATTATATTAGCAGCACCCTCAGGTCCCATAACAGCTATTTCAGCAGATGGCCATGCAAAAACAAAGTCAGCTCCCAAATGTCTTGAACACATGGCAATATATCCGCCGCCGTAAGCTTTTCTTAAAATAAGAGTAGTTTTTGGAACGGTTGCTTCGCTATATGAATAAAGCAATTTAGCACCATGACGGATAACGCCGGCATGTTCCTGATCTATGCCCGGCAGGTAACCTGGCAAATCTACTAAAGTAATTAATGGAATATTAAAAGAGTCACAGAATCTGATAAAACGTGCAGCTTTATCAGATGAGTCGCAATCAAGCACACCTGCTAAAACAAGCGGCTGGTTTCCCACAATACCTACTGTTTCGCCATTTAAGCGTGCAAATCCAACTACAATGTTAGGAGCCCAGTATTTATGGATTTCCAAGAAGTCACTGTCGTCAAAAGTTGCCTTAATAATATCTCTGATATCGTAAGGTTTCTTTGAGTCTGTAGGAATTACAGTCTCAATATTGTAACCTACTCTCGGAGGTTTA
>JAUZPC010000342.1 GCA_030706105.1 Bacteroidota bacterium
GGTGCGGAAGGTTTAACTAATGCAACAAGAAATGCTATTCTAAATGCAAATTATGTTAAAGCTAAATTGGAACCTTATTATAAAGTTGTATATTCTGGCAAGTCAGGAAGAGTTGCACATGAATTAATGTTTGATATGCGGGAATTTAAGAATAGCTGCAATGTTGAAGTTGAAGATATTGCAAAAAGATTAATGGACTATGGGTATCATGCCCCGACAGTTTCTTTCCCGGTTCACGGAACTCTAATGATAGAGCCCACTGAAAGCGAAAGTAAACGAGAATTAGATAAATTTTGCGAAGCTTTAGCTTTAATAAAACAGGAAATATTGGAAATTGAAAACGGTTCGGCAGATAAAGTTGATAACGTATTAAAAAATTGTCCTCATACTGCAAAGCAAGCTACATCTGATAAATGGATTCATCCGTATAGCAGAGAGAAAGCCGTATTTCCGGCTAATTGGTTAAAAGAGAATAAATTTTGGCCAAGTGTCAGCAGGATAAATAATGCTTATGGGGATAGGAACTTGATATGCAGCTGCCAGCCTATTGAAGAATACACAGAAGCATAGAAGTATTAATTATTTTACTTAGGGAGTGCTTTTACTCCCTAAGTGATATAAAATAAATTATATTATTTATCTCATCTTTAATTTGTTCTTACTTTCTTCATCATTATTATTACATATTATTATTTTACCGTTAGAATGATCGCAGCTTATATAAAATTTACTATTATAGTATTATTTCTATCTATTACTCTTAGTGCAAAAGGAGAAGATGCCGTATGTCCTAAGGTCAAAATAGATTCTATTGTTGTTAAAGGAAATACCATAACCGGTAAAAATGTAATTCTAAATGAGTTAAATTTTACCAAGGGGGACTCTGTTGATAGTAATAAGATAAAATATTTCAGAGAAAGGATATTTAGTTTAGGATTATTCTCAAGCGTTGAATTAAAAATTGATAATATAAATAATAGAAATATACTGCAAATAAATGTTGAGGAAAGTTGGTACATTTATCCTTATCCATATTTAGCATTAAAAGATCGTGATATAAAAAAAATATCTGTCGGATTAGATTTACAAATAAAGAATTTTCAAGGCAGGAATGAGACCTTAAAAGCAAAAGTTTTACTTGGCTATGATCCGGGCTTTTCATTAGTGTATATAAAACCAGCTATAGATGACAAAGGAAAATATTCCCTGGCATTTGAAACAGGATATTACAAAACGTCAAATAAAAATAATGGTGTCCTAAATTTGTTAAATAATGTTAATTTTAAACAAGATTTTCTTTATTTCTATTCAAGTATTGGCAGAAGGTTAAATATATATTCAAGAATTACTTTAATGTTAGGTTATGAGTATATCCAGTCACCTTTTTATAAAGAATTTATCAATATTTCCGGCGGGCGAATTGACAGGATCCCATCTATTGGTATAGACTATAATTATGATACAAGAGATTTGTCTCAGTTTCCGACTGAGGGAATTCTGATGGATGCTGCAATGGTTGAAAAGGGTATAGGGTTATCCGGAATTAATTATCAGGTGTTTACTGCGGAATACAGACAGTTTATCTCTTTTGGGGATTTAATTACTAAGTACAGAATATTTTCCAGAGATGTATTTGGATCAGTTATTCCTCTTTTTGATTATTCTTACTTAGGTTACGGTGAAAGGATAAGAGGGCATTATAATTCAGAAGAAGAAGGACGGTACCTCCATAAAGCATCCATTGAGTTGACCTATCCTATTCTGAAGCAATTTAATCTTGACCTGGACTTCATCCCAATTATACCAAATAGTCTGCTAAGATATAGGGTCGGATTATATGCTCAACTATTTGGAGAAACCGGGACAGTTCTTCAAAAATATCAGAAAATATCTTTAAAAAATCTTAGCAATGGTTTTGGGTGCGGTCTTACATTCTTAATACTACCATACAATATTGTAAGAACGGAGATCGCTTTTAATGAAAAATTTAAATCACAATTTATATTTGACCTTGGAATTTCTTTCTAATAAAGAGCTATACTATTCATCATTAATAAATAATAATCAAATTATTATTGCCGATGAAGATTTTAAGCATGCCGCCAAAGTAATGAGGCATGTAGTTGGTGACCAGTTGTTTGTGACCGATGGCACGGGCAATATTTACGAGACTATAATAACGGAAATTAAAAAAGATTGTATCCTCTCCGATATAGGGCAACAATATTCGTTTAAGAATAAGTACAAAAATTTATTTTTCTGTATTCCAAAACTTAAAAGTCCTGAAAGGTTTGAATTTGCATTAGAAAAATGTACTGAGTTGGGAATTACTAACTTTATAATTTTTAATGCCGATCATTCAGTAGCTAAAGGTGATAAAATTGAAAGATGGCAGAAAATTGTTTTAGCAGCTATGAAACAATCATTAAATTGTTATCTACCTCAGATAATTCCTATAAATAGATTGAATAACCTAAGCGAAGGTGGAATAAAAGTAATCTTTGAACAGAACTCGAATAATAGTTTCTTGGACTTTTCCAATATTGAAGGGAATGACTACTACTTTATTTTTGGGCCGGAAGGCGGTTTATCAAAAAAAGAAATTGAAATATTTGACAATTCGGTTATTTACAATTTAGCGGAAAACAGACTTAGGGCGGAAACAGCAATTATTAAAACAGCATCAATGCTAAAATAAAAAAAAGAGACACGTTATCGTGTCTCTTTTTTTATAGATCATTGAATGTTAGAAAGAATACCTAACACCTAACTGCATCTGCCATCTTGAAAGTAATGCTTCTTTCTGGTATGGGTCAGATTTATCAGTAAATGAATAAGTCTGCTTTCCGGCAGAATTATATCCCTTAAATTGTAAAAGTAAATCACTCTGGTTTGGAACAGTCTTAATATAACCCCAGGTACTCTTTAGTAAATTAGGGAGATTAAGGATATCCAAAGAGATTTCAAATCTATGTGTACCAGATATAGGAATAATTTGTGCCAGTTTAAAATCTACTTGATCAACCCAAGGTTCTCTTGCTCCATTACGTTCGGCATTTTCACCTCTGTGTTTGCTTAGATAAGGGTCATTATTGATATATTTATCTAATGCAGCATAGTTATTTGAAGTTAATACTATATCACTGGCATTTTTAGGGATATAAATTAAATCATTTTGCGTGTTACCATCTCCATTTACGTCACCATTATATACATATGAAAACGGTCTGCCTGATTGCCCATTATAGAATAAAGATACCGTAGTCCTATATCCTTCAACGAATTCCACATTATAAGAAATCGCAGCAAATACGCGGTGTTTGATATCGAAGTTGGAAATACCTAATGGTGGATCATTTGGATTACCTGAGATCACATTGTATTGGTAATTTGAAATAGCCCTGCTTGATCCGCCTGCATTTCTATCTTTAGAAGAACCATAAGAATAACCAGCAGAAGTATAAATCATATCTGTAGGTTTGTTCTGTATCTGGAATGAAAAGTTGTAACTATAACCTTGATTTGTATTCTTCATAAGGATAACGTTAGTGAAACTTTGAGATATTTTTCTCATTGAAAAGGTACCTTTTGAAGTATCTCCGTAAACTGGCCTTCCTCCAGGTCCTGTTAGCTTAGTATTTTCAGCACCTAAATTGATATCTTGATAAAGAATATCATTTAAAGTTTTGGAATATACAAACTCAACTGTCGCAACGTAATTGTATGGTAATTGCTGATCTAACGCAGCATTAAGTCTCAAGACCTGCGGCATTTTGAAATTCGGATCTGTTATATCTACTTCAGAAGAAC
>JAUZPC010000343.1 GCA_030706105.1 Bacteroidota bacterium
AGAACTTCTAAGTAATTTTTTAATCTTTTTAACTTCTGAAGGTTCAACATTATTAAAAGCATAAATTAGCGGGAGAGTAATCTTTTTTTCTTTTATGTCACCGCCGACAGGTTTGCCTAAAAACGAGGAATTGCCCATATAGTCAAGGAGATCGTCTTTAATCTGAAAAGCCATTCCCAGGTTTATACCATATGAGGTAATGGCATTAACTATATCTGCATCATCTGAAGCACTCATCGCCCCAATACGGCAGCAAGTTTCAATTAAAGAAGCAGTTTTATCAGATATTATTCTGAAATAAGTAGTTTCATCAATATCCAATTTTCTTGTTTTTTGGATTTGGAGCAGCTCCCCTTCTGACATTCTTTTTACAGTATTGGTAATAACACTAAGGAAGTCAAAATCGCCGGAGTCAACAGCAATACTTAATCCTCTTGCAAGAAGATAATCGCCCATAAGCACGGCAATTTTATTTTTAAAAACAACATTAAGAGACCAGAAGCCTCTTCTTTTATCAGCATTATCAACAACATCATCGTGAACTAAAGTAGCAGTATGAAGGAGTTCAACTAACATTGCCCCCCTGTATGTCCTATCGCTAATATCAGAAACGGCCTTTGCAGTAAGAAGGACAAGCAATGGCCTGATTCTTTTCCCTTTTTGTCTTAAGATATATCGGGCTATCAAATCAACCAAAGCAACATTTGACTTAAGAGACTCTTTAAAACGGGTATCAAACAGTTCAAGGTTTTTAATAACCGGATCGTTTATATTTTCAAGGTTGATTTTATTCAAGTCTTTTTCTGCGCGAATTTTGAGACTAATATGCTTATTTCATATAGAACAAGTAAAGGGACTGCCAAAACGATCTGAGAAACGGGGTCTGTACCGGGAGTAAGAATAGCAGCAAGAAACAGAATAACAACAATTGCGTGCCTTCTGTATTTTTTCATATATGCCGCTTTAAGAATTCCTAATTTGCTCAGGAAAAAAGAAACCATAGGGAGTTCAAAAATAAGCCCTGAAGCAAGAAGGATGCTAATAATAATAGACATATATTCATCAATAGCAATTTGATTTTTAATTGCCTTTGATCCAAATTGAGCAGCAACGCTTAATGAAAGCGGAAGCATAACAAAATATGCGAATACAATACCTAATAGGAAACACAAAGTAGAATATGCAATTATCCAGAAAACATATTTTTTTTCATTTTCCCTAAGAGCAGGAGCCACAAATGACCAAATTTGATAAAACAGATTCGGGAGACTGAGGATAACGCCGGCAACAATAGCAACCTGGAAATACAAGAAGAACTGGCCAAACGGTTGAAGATTTTGCAGATCAAGTTTGCTGTCGATAGCAGGTTTTAGCAGAACATTGTTTACAAGGAAATCAATAAAGAAAAAAGAAACTATCATCCCGATAAAGACACCGAGAAGAGACCAAATAATTCTCCAACGCAATTCTTCGAGATGCTCCAGAAAAGTCATTTCTTTTCCGGAGCCCTCTTTAACATTTTCGTCCAAATTCCTGTTTTCTTCTAATTGATCAGCCACGAGATTAACTAACTAAGCTTCTGCGAATAATTTGAAACCGGAACAGTGTTGCTTAACTTCATTTTTGATAACGGCTAACGTATCATCTTTATCAAATGAAGAAACAGCTTCATTTATAAATCCGGCAATAACTTCCATATCCTTTTCTTTCATACCTCTGGTAGTAACTGCAGCAGTACCAACTCTGATTCCTGAAGTAACGAAAGGAGATCTGGTATCATAAGGGACCATATTTTTATTTACCGTAATACCGGCCTTACCTAATGAGATTTCGGCCTGTTTCCCTGTAATATTTTTATTATTAAGGTCAATCAGCATCAGATGGTTATCAGTACCGCCAGAAATAAGGTTAAAGCCATACCCGGTTAATTTGTCAGCTAAAATTTTTGAATTTTTAATAACCTGTTCAGCATATACTTTAAAATTATCTGTTAAAGCTTCGCCAAAAGCAACCGCTTTAGCCATAATGATGTGCATTAATGGACCGCCCTGAATGCCCGGCATTACAGTGCTGTCAAACATTTCAGACATTAGCTTTAATCTATCACCTTTTACAGTTTTAACACCTAATCTATTCTCTCCATCTTTGCCTATAAGTATAACTCCGCCCCTTGGACCTCTCAAAGTTTTATGCGTAGTTGAAGTAACAACATCACAATAAGGCAACGGGCTATTTAACAAGCCTTTAGCAATAAGACCAGCAGGATGAGCCATATCGCACATTAAAAATGCACCAACCGAATCAGCAATTTGTCTAAATTTTGCATAATCCCATTCTCTGGAATAAGCGCTTGCACCGGCAATAATCATCTTTGGCTTTTCCTTTTTAGCCATTTCTTCAATAACGTTATAATCTAAAGTACCGGTTTCTTTATCTAAATTATATCCGACAGCATTATAAAGGATTCCTGAAAAATTCACAGGAGAGCCATGGGTAAGATGCCCGCCATGAGCCAAGTTCAAGCCTAAAACTTTGTCGCCAGGTTTCAGCAATGTCATATAAACAGCCATATTAGCCTGAGATCCACTATGAGGCTGTACATTAACATATTCTGCATTGAACAGTTTTTTTAGTCTTTCTTTGGCAATGTTTTCGGCCATATCAACATACTCGCATCCGCCATAATATCTTTTACCGGGGTAACCCTCAGCATACTTATTAGTTAAAATTGATCCGGCGGCTTCTAAAACAGCCGGACTTACAAAATTTTCGGAAGCGATTAGTTCCAAATTTTCAGTCTGACGGTGACGTTCAAGGTTAAGAACCTCAAATATTTCCTGATCTTTTGCTAAATTTTCCATTATTATTACCGTTATTATCTATAAAAAATAATTATCTTTCCGTTCTAATAAACCAAATATCGCCTAAACTTAAACCGACATTTAAGCGAATAAAATTCTCTTTAAATAAATTTTCATCCGAAGATTTACGTATCCCGTAAGTAACACCGATATCAACTGTGTTTTCATAAGAGAGAGGCAGAGAAGCACCCAATGAGAACAAAAGTGAATTTACACCGGCATTATTTATCTTATATTGAGTTTGCTCATAAGAAAAGCCGCCTCTAAAAGATGAACGTGTCCAGAATGAACTGCCGCTTTCTTTGGTTGGTTTATATTCACATCCCAAGCTGAATTTATTAAAATTTCTTAACTCTGAGGAAGTAAGTCCATTCATTTTATAATTAGACCAGGCCTGTGTAGAATAATCAAGAGACACCAGGTAGCCTTTATTAATTTTAAATGCTATACCTGCATTTATTTTTGCCGGAACTTTTACATCAACTCTACCCAGAGTTATTGTATCTTCACTAATAGAGGAAAGCGATGTAAACACAGAATCTGTTTTTAAATTACCAACAACACTTGCAGAGATACCAAATTTAACATCTGAAATATTACTAATGTTCAGCCATTTACCCAAATCCGGTGAAATAATTCCAAACGTTGTACCAATGCCTTTGGGTTTTAGGCTCTTTTTATATTCAGCATTTGTAAAATCAGTACCAGAATATTTTGTTGTAGATTTATAATTGATATTGCCGAAATAATAATCAAACGTAGCACCGATACTAAAGTTAAAAGGCAGAGTATAAGATCCTCCGACAAATACTTTTGAGAGGCCGCCCTCTCCTTCTAAAATAATGCCCGGTGCATCTGCCGTAGCTTTTGTTTGAACAGTTTTATAACCGACATCAGTAACAGGGGCAAGTCCCAAAACAGCAGCGACCCCATAAGTTTGGGAAAT
>JAUZPC010000344.1 GCA_030706105.1 Bacteroidota bacterium
CTATTGCCTCTAATTCTTTTTGCTCTTTGTAAGATAACTTTTTTTTATTTGATTTTATACGTGTATCCTGCTTCTTCTCTTTTAATTCGGCAGGCTCTGTATCTTTAATTCTTTGCTTATACTTATCGATATAATCATCATAATTACCTTCGCTAAAATAAAGCTGGCTGTTATCTTCAAACGCCAGGATGCCATTACATACTCTATTAAGAAAATACCTGTCATGGCTTATAACAATAACACAACCCGAAAAGGCAATGAGAGCTTCTTCCAAAATTCTTAATGTAGGCAAATCAAGATCATTCGTAGGCTCATCAAGGATAAGAAAATTGCCGCCGTTTTTAAGAATTTTTGCCAATGTCAGCCGGCTTTTTTCACCGCCCGAAAGTCTCCCCACTAGTGTATTTATTTTATCATCAGTAAAAAGAAACCTCCTCAAATATGACCAGACTGTCATTTGATGGCTGCCAAATTTAATAGTGTCCCTGCCTTCACCAATGGTTTTAATAACAGTCTCTTCATCGTCAAGTATAAGACGAGACTGATCAATGTAGTTAAATTCTGTTTTCTCCCCAATATCAATTGAACCTTCACCAGAGTATAGTTCACCAAGTATAATCTTAATCAGCGTGGTTTTGCCGACTCCATTTTTACCGATAAGTCCCAGTTTTCTGCCTGGCGTAAAAAGGAAATCAAGATTAGAAAATAATTTCTTTTCTCCATAGGAAAATCCTAAGTTATGCAGCTCAAGAATTTTATTACCAAGTTTTTCGGCCGGAGGTATTACTAATTCAACATTTAGCTCAACTTCCAAGTTATCCTGAGAAACAACTTCGTTATAATGATCAAGGCGGCTTTTTGCTTTAGTTCTTCTTGCTCTTGGTCCCCGCATTACCCATTGCAGTTCTCGCCTTAAAAAATTTTGCCTGCTGCGTTCTTCGGCTTCTTTGATAGCCTGACGCTCAGATTTATTTATTAAGTAGTCAGTATAATTTCCGGAGTGCGAATAAAGGACACCACTTGCTAATTCAACAATACGCGTGGCTATTCTATCAAGGAAATATCTATCGTGCGTAACGAAGATACAAGTGCCCTTATAACCGGCAAGATAATTTTCAATCCATTCAATAGATTCAGTATCCAAATGATTAGTAGGTTCATCCAATATTAGAAGATCCGGGTTGGAAATTAAAGCCCTGCATAGTGCAACTCTCCTTTTTTCTCCCCCTGAAAGCAAAGCAATGCTTTTATCATGTTCCGGTGTGTGAAGTGCATCCATTATCAGTTTTACCCTGCGGTCCAGATTCCAGCCGTCCAGATGAATAATCTGGACCTCTACTTCATGTTTTCGGGGTGAATCATAAGGGAGAGATTCATATTCTTTAAGTAAAGCAATCAGTTCAGCAGAGCCGTCAAGAATATTCTCATAGACATTTTTAGTATCGTCTAAAGTAAACTCCTGAGATAAAAACCCTACAATAAGATCTTTTCGAGTAGTAATCTCACCCGAATCCGGAGATAAGATACCGGACATTATTTTAAGCAGAGTTGACTTACCTGCTCCATTCCTTCCTATTAAACCAATTCTATCGCCTTCATGAATACTTAGAGAAGTTTTATCTAAAATAACATTTTCGCCAAAATGAACTTCAACTTCTTTTACAGTAAGAATAACCGGATTAATTATATTTTCCATTGCCTGCTTATCGTTCTATATTATATTAAGATCAAGATTCAAAATCAACTACACGTCTTTCATACCGGACATCTTTAAGCCACAGCTTAAATGCCTGATGTTCCGGATGCTTATCATAACTATCAAGGATTTCTTTGTTTTCACATACCAGCACCAGAGCAACATCTGAAGCTTCTTCAGTTTTATTATAACTAAAGCCAACATCAATGCTGATAATTCCCTTAATTTGGGCTGCAATACCTGTTAATTTTTCTTTCATTAATAAAGCATTTTCCTGCTTTGATTTTCCATTAGCGTGTTCATTTAACCGCCAAAACACTATATGCGTAATCATAATTTTATTTATAGAAATGTATTTAATTTAGATTATAAAGATAATGAAGAATTTACAATTAACAATTAACGCAGGAAATAAAGGCACAAAAGTTTTATTACATAACAAGTAGGAAAACCCGACTTTTGGGGGTCGGGTTTTATAATTTATACCGAATTAGGAAAAGAAGCGCCCAATAATTATTAATTATGAGTCTTTACCATTCTATTATTCATACCATTATCATAAAGGCTGTTACCATCTAATTTGAATTGAGAGACTAAATCATGCAGATTATTAGTTAACTGGTTCAAATCCTCTGCCGCACGAGCTATTTGCTGGGTTCCTGCTGCAGACTGCTGGGTTACACTGCTAATACCTTCTATATTACGGCTTATCTGTTCCGCTGTTGAAGATTGTTCTTCGCTTGCTGCAGCCACTTGATTAATCATATCAGAGACCTTCGAGTTGACTTCAAGAATTTCTTTAAGCACAACAGCCACCTGCTCAGTCAACTCCATGCCAGCAACAACAGATTCTTTTGCTAACATCATGGATCTATCGGCTTCTTTTGCTTCATTTTGTATTGATTTAATTGTATTTGCGATTTCTTTTGTAGCTTTTGTAGTTCTTTCAGCCAGCTTTCTAACTTCATCAGCAACAACAGCAAATCCACGCCCCTGCTCTCCGGCCCTGGCAGCTTCTATAGCGGCATTAAGAGCTAAAAGATTAGTCTGATCAGCTATATCATCAATTACCTGTGCAATTTCGCCAATTTGATCTGTTTTATTTGCTAAAGAAGAAATAATTTTACCGGTTTCAGTAGCAGAAACAACAATCCTTTCCATGCCTTTTTTAGTTTCTTCAACTTTACGAGCACCTTTTTCAGCATTATCGCTTGCAGTTTTGGAATTATCTGCAGCTGTACTTGCATTCTTTGAGGTTTCATAAACAGTTTTAGTCATTTCTTCGGCTGCGCCGGCAATTTCTGTGGTCTGAGCACTTTGCTCCTGAGCCCCTGCTGCCATTTCTTCAGCGCTTGAAGAAATTTGAGAAGAAGCACTTGCCGTTGCCTGGACTGCTTCAGACACTCTTGTTATCAGATTTCCAATATTGCTTACAGTTTTGTTAAATCCGGAAAACAACTTTCCAATCTGATCATCTTTTTCTATACTAAGTGATACAGTTAAATCTCCTTCGGATAATTTATCCATTTCCACAAGCATTTCTGATGCTTTTTTCCCTAAATAGATTTCCATTGATTTAATTTCGGTAATATTCTGTACCACTTCAACATGGCCGTTCATATCACCTTTTGAATCATATAAATATGCTGAATCAACTTTAAAATTGCCGCCGTTCTGATCAAAATATGTCTGATTTTTGCCTTTGTTAAGACAATTAATTCCGCAACTTTCCGTATTGCAAATTGCGGCCCCCCAATTACTACACGGTTTACCTATAAAATCTGCCCGCTTTTTGTTAAGCATTTGTTCAACCGGTTTATTTACAAAAGTCCAATTCATTGTTTTATCAGTTACGGAAATTGGAAGCGGGATAGCATCAAGAATTTGTTCATACCAAATAGATTTTTCAATAATTACATTTTTCATCTTAATTACTGCGCAAATTACTTTGCCAATCTCATTTTTGTTCTGTGCCTGTTTTCTTAAATACGGGCTGCTATACTGAAAATCGCCATCAGCAATTCTATTTGCACCTTCTTGCAATGCGCTTAATGGTTTTGCAATGGAAATCACGATAAAGTATCCCAACCCAATAGATACCGC
>JAUZPC010000345.1 GCA_030706105.1 Bacteroidota bacterium
AACAGACACAAATGCTGTTAACATAAGCAAAGTCGGCGGTCACTCTTTCAGAATGAGTAATCCTGCAACAGGTTTTGATAATACAGCAGCCTGTGTTAACTGCCATGGACCGAAAAATTCATTTGATGACTTTATGGCAGTATCTGATTATGATGGCAACGGCCAGATCCAATCAATTCAACTGGAAGTTGATGGTCTATTAAGAAAACTTAGAATAGCACTCCCGCCTGTTGGTGTTGACTCTATTGACTGGCATTTGCTTTCTACTGAGAATTTGAAAAAAGCCTACTGGAACTACCAAATGGTTGCAAACGACGGCAGCCGCGGTATGCACAATGCTAAATTTACCATTGATGTACTATCAAAATCTATCCTGGCAGCCGGCGGCAACGTTCCCGTTGAGTTAGTTTCGTTTAATGCTTTATCTAACGGCTCTTCAGTTTCTTTAACCTGGACAACCGCTACTGAATCAAATAATAAAGGCTTCACGGTTGAAAGAAAGATAAACGGTGCATGGTCTTCTGTCGGCTTTATCCCCGGTAAAGGAACAACAACCCTTTCATCGAATTACTCATTCTTAGATAACGTTAAATCTTATAATGGTAAAGCTGCATATAGACTTAAACAAATAGACTTTGACGGCTCATCACATGCTTCAAAAGAAGTTGAAGTTAATATTAACTCTACACCGACAAATTATGCTCTAAATCAGAATTTCCCTAATCCATTTAACCCATCTACAGTTATATCTTTCAGTTTACCATATGAGAGTAAGGTAAAAGTAACAATTTATAACATTGCAGGTGAAGTTGTTAAAGTATTAGTTAACGGTCAATTGACTGCTGGTACCCATGAAACTAAATTTGACACTAAAGGCAAATCTATATCATCAGGTATCTATTTCTATTCAATAGAAGCCAATTCTGTAGAAGGAAATAAAACATTCAGAGAAACTAAGAAGATGATGCTGCTCAAGTAACATTAAAATCTCTTTAATTACGGCCCGGTGCTTAACAAGTGCCGGGTTTTTTTATACCTGCACCTGTCCCCCGCACCTAAAGCAGTTACCCGGTAAAAGCATTTGAACGTTCGTAACCCGCTTGGATATGGGTTACCCTTAAAGGTTTATGATAATATTGCCGTGAAGTGAGGATAACTTTGGAATAAGATTTTTTGAAAACAATTTAGTCAAAGGCTTTTTTACCCAAAGTACATTCTGTGCATTTTTCGTGAGAACAAAACGACCGGAAAAGTTCAATCATTCCCTGATATAAAATACTTCGCTTCCAGGCATCCTGCAATTTTAATGTAGAAGAAACTTCCATCACTAAAGTATTTTCAGTATTTTGGTAATAATTGGAATAAACACGCATCACTTTTTGGAAAAGATTATTTTTTTCAAACATTTGAAAATATATAGCCGCAACCGGCAAAATTACATTAATAATTATTTCATCTGCCCTTGCTAACCCTACAAAATATTTAATTTCTTCCTTAGTGGGCTGGTTGAACACATAGTGATTTTTCCAATAACCTTCGGCTTCAACAGTAAGCATTGTTCGCAGCGATTTAATAATTTTTTTGCAATCCGGCTCAATATTTATTTCACTTATAATTTTGCCGATCAAATTATTAGATAATATTTTAAACAGCAGCCTTGCCCCTCCTGCTAACCTTACAGTCGGAAAATTAGGCGGACGAAGCCCACCATACTTCCATTGAGTTTCTTTAAGTAATCTGCCGGTATATATACTGCCTACTTCGTTCCAACACTCATACAATTTTTTTATATAAATAGATGAGTCTTCATCACTTGGATTTGTTTCTTTATGAACAAGTCCCGAAACGAAAAACAGTACTGCTTCATAATAAAGGACCGGATTATCTTTTTTAAGTAATTGCTTGTAAATATCAACTTCTATGGATTTTGACAATTTAAGCATTATATCTTTATTCTTAGAGTACCCCAGCGCCTCAAATATCTGCTCATAAATAAGCTCATACCATATATCAGGGTTAGAGAAGTCCGATATTACAAAAGTTTTATTTAGATATCTTTCATCCAGTTCATATTTGATGACAGGTTCTTTAATAGAATTTTCTTTAAGATAAGTAATTTCTTTTAGCCGCTCCAATATTTTTTTGGATTTATTTTGGAATCTTTCCGCTCCAAGTTCGTAAAGATAGTCAAGTTTATCTTTATCAGAGACATCATTTATTGCATCCATGCAGGGCATTTTAATATTGCGGTTTCTCCTCTCACTCAGAATTGCTTTCTGAATAAGTGAAGTCAAATCATTCTTAATAAAGTCCCTTAAACAAATTGAAGTAACCTTTCTCCCCTCCTGAGTTAATACAAAAGGCAGCCTCGCAGAACAGTTCAGAAAGCTGTGGAGGACGACCCTATTATATTTTTTGTTCAGATTATGCCCATGATTTTTCCAATCAGAATACGAAGTATCAATTTCCACATCACCTTGATATGTAATATTGCCTATTCTAATTCTGGCATTAAAAAAGTCAGGTCCATCACCATCTTTATTTTCCACACCCGGATCAAGAACTTCTATTTTATCATCATTCTCATTATGCAAAGAATTGATAAATTTTTGATCCTTCCAAATTTCATAAAGAAATTTTTCCGGCAAGTCAATTGAGCTGCCCATTGATTAAACTTTCAAAATAGAAATAAATGCAGATACAGATTTTCTATTTCCAATGCGATAAAATATTTCAAATTCGTTTAATCCGTCAGATAAATCCATTTTCTGAAATTTATAAGTCCCGGGAATAGCCTGGTAATACATGTCAACTTTTTCATTGTTCCGGTAGATAAAGATATCTCCACGCCTTAAATAATAGAATTCTATAATTATTTCGGCATTATTGTTTTGTCTGTTTGCACTAAGTATTGTGATTGCAGGCAGATTGGAGTCTTCCGTTAAGTCTTCCAACTCGATAATTGAAGGGAAGAGATCTTGTGTATCTTCCGGTTCCTGAGATGCATTTATGTTTTTCGATCGGTTCATTTTTACCTCTTTTTAGTAATTGCAAATCCGATTTTATAAAATAGTAATTTTTATTGAGATTGTAAAATTTAAAATTTGGTATTTTTTTGATATTTATCTTTTCCGATTAACACATTTTTTGCTATATTTAGTTGATAAATCATTTTTGGATACCAATTTTACGGATTTTATTACGATTATGAAAAGATATATTTTATACAGTTTAGCACTATTATTTGCTTTTTCGAGCATTTCATGCAGTGTTTTTAACACAATTTCCAATTTGACCAGATTAAAATTCAAACTGGCAGATGTAAATAATTTTACACTTAACGGCATTCCGATTTCCAACAAGGCAAAAGTTACAGATTTTGGAGCATTAGATATTATAAAGTTTACAACCGGTGTTGCCCAGGGCAAAATGCAGGCTAATTTTACTCTGAATATCCAGGCTCTTAACCCAAATGACGGAACCGGCGGTTATCCCAGAACAAATATTTCTATGGTAAGTTTCCCCTGGAGGTTATTTATTGATGGAAAAGAAACGATTACTGGCAATATAAGCTCTCCTGTTTATATCCCGGGCACAGGTGAGAGCGTTACCTTCCCGATTTCAATTGGCATGAACTTAATGGATTTTTTTAAGAATAACGAATATCAGTCAATAGTAAATTTGGCTTTAGCGTTGGGCGGGTCCAAGAGCAGTTCTGCAAGAATTACAATTTATGCCAGACCTACAATCTCAACATCTCTCGGAAATATTGCATATCCTGAAGAA
>JAUZPC010000346.1 GCA_030706105.1 Bacteroidota bacterium
GATGGCAAGCCTTCAGCAATGGGAGATGTAATGTTATCATCATTGCCGGCAGAATCAGTGGAAAAAGTTGAACTTATAACCAACCCGTCCGCCAAGGACAATCCTGAAGGAAGTTCAGCCATACTGAACATTATAACTAAAAAAGGATTATTAGATAATATCTCCGGCTCAGTATCCCTTAATGCTTCAACTCAGAACAGCCATTACGGTTCTTTAAGGCTCGGCTACAAAACCGGCAAATTTAATGTTTATGGGGGAGCTTTCGGATACATCGGGGAGTTTAAAAGCGATAATACATCAAACAGCACATCTTATGAAAGTCTTTTGAACTACCTGCAGACAAGTAACGGAACGAATGAATATTTCGGCAATTCTCCTAATTTCAAAATCGGTTTGGATTATGACCCGACTGAATTTGACACATATTCCGTAACAGTAAATTATTCAAGAAACAGATACGATTACCGCACAAATTCAAATGGCGATATATATACCAAAACGAACACATTAAATTATTTTACAAAAAGCAAATACGGCTCATACAACTCAAACGATGAATTAAGATATACGGGCTACTATAAGAGGAAGTTCGACAAAAAGGGCCATGAAATTACACTGGATGCTTACTATTTAACATATTCCCGTTTTGCGGATGATTCTACTAATAACAACTTATCATATCTGGCAGGAGTACCTCAGCTTCAGATGACAAACAACGCCATTAACAATAAAACGGTAATTATTAAAACAGACTATACTAATCCATTAAGTTTTGGAACAATCGGCGCCGGCTACAACTACACCTACAGGTTCAGAGACAACAATTATACTTCTTTGAATTATGTTTACAACGGAAATATATGGGATGACAGCTTAAATTTAAGCAACTTCTTTAAATATAAAGAAAACATCCACGCTCTGTATTTTACATATTCACACCAGCTGGGAAATTTCGGATTCAAAGGCGGAATGAGAGCTGAAAAGGTATTTAATGAAGGCGACCAGGTTACTACCGGCGAAGTATTTAAAAATGATTATATATCATATTATCCGACTTTAAACCTTTCGTATAAATTTTCAAATGACTTCCAGTTATATTTTAATTTGGGACGCAGGGTATCCAGGCCGATGATGGACTATATAAATCCTTTTAAGAAAGTAAATCATAACAGCGTTTCTCAGGGGAACCCAAACTTAGGGCCTACCTATACAAATCTTTATGAATTAAAGCTCTCACAATTAATTAATGTATATTATACTAATTCAAAAGGAAATCCAACATACGTACAGACTGTAAAAGACAGTATTACGACAAGCAATTTCATTAATCTGGCATCAACTAAGACATACGGCGCTGAATTAACCCTTCCGTATTACAAGGGACAGTATTTCCCTATTGATATGCCTGACTTCATCAGTATGTTTTATGTTAAATACTCGTTTTACCGGCTTATAAGAAACGGTAATTACGCCACTGAAAATTTAAGTACTTCCAGGAACGTTTGGAATCTGAATGCAAACATTGGCTTTTCGATGTGGTGGGACTTGAAGTCTAATGTCTATTTTTACTTTATGCCAAAACAGAAAGATCAAAGAACAATTTCTTCATCGTATAATTATCTGTCTGCCAGCATAAGCAAATCTTTTATAGAAGGTAAATTGCAGATAAGCCTTTCACTGAGCAATATACTGAATAAAAGAAATTACGACAATGAGACATTCGGTTCCAATTATTACTCTTACAGTAATTTCCATACAAGTTACGGAAGAGGAGTTTCTTTATCATTTACATATACTTTCAATAATTTCACTGAAAAGCGTGAAAGACAAGTAGATGACGGAAGAGACAAATCACAGTCTCCTTCGAACTAATGTAAACATTTTTAAATGCTGCCCACACAACAGGGCAGCATTTTTCATCTCATTATTTCCTGTCTAAACCCAGCATCATATTATCACCGTTCGTGTAAATACTATCATATAAGACATTAAATATTCTTATATTTAGTAAATGGTTTTAAATTGTACATAATTTCAGGAGATGAATAATGCCAAATAACTGTAATTATTTAAATGAGACCTTCGATATATCCAAAGAAGATTTGACATCGTCTTGGGACGAGGTCTGTTTATGGTCATCTTATTTCGGAGCAATATTATTGGATACGGTTAAATTTTTACCGAATGCCAATATTCTGGATATTGGATGCGGAACGGGTTTCCCTTTGCTGGAAATTGCCCAACGCTTTGGAAAATCATCTCATATTACAGGGATTGACCCTTGGGCAGAAGCTGTAAACAGACTTCATTATAAAGCCAAGGCAATGAATGTTAATAATTATGATATACTCGTTCAAAAAGCCGAAGAGCTTCCTTTTAAGAATGGCAATTTTGATATTATCGTATCTAATGTCGGGATTAACAACGTAGAGGATCCATCAAAAGTTATTTCAGAATGCAGCCGGGTATGCAAGCAGAACGGGCAGTTGGTGATGACCACAAACCTGCCAGAGACAATGATTGAATTTTATAATGTCTTCAGAAATGTTCTTAACGCCAGTGGTCTAACAAAAGAGATATCTTTACTGGATAAGCATATCTCTGCTAAACGGATGACCCTTGATGAAAATGTAGCATTAATACAGTCAGGCGGGTTTATAATTAACAACATAAAAGCGGGTAGTTTTAAGTTAAGGTTTTTAAATGGGACGGCATTTTTAAATCACCATTTTATAAAACTGGCATTTCTTCCAAGTTGGAAAATTATTGTCCCCGCTGATCTGCTTGAAACAGTATTTAGCACTATTGAAAATAACTTGAACGAATTAGCTCTTAAAGATGGTGAATTAGCTTTAACTGTTCCCTATGCATGCTTTGATTGCATCAAGCCATAATATTGTAAAAATATTTAATTTTAGCAAGGATAGTATCTTGTGAATTTTTAAGTTATTAGGCGTTAAGTAAGGGAAATTCTTCTGGCACAGCTCATATGGATATATTTTTAACCATCCTCCCCGATGGATCTTTTCCATGGGGAGGATGCTAAAACATCAAACTATCATTAAACAAATTCTTTAAGTCTGTCCAGCGCATAAAACACATCTTTTTGAGGGACTTCTATATTCAGTAATGTGCTGCCAATATCCTGTAAAAGGATAAAGTTGATTTTTTTGTTCTTTATTTTTTTATCGGCGTACATAGTCTCGTAAACATCTTCGTTTTTTAATGTCAGAATATTTTTAGGCAGTTTTATTTTTGTAAGCAATTTTAAGAACAAATCTTTTTTTGCCGTCATAATAATGTCAAGCTTTTCAGCTAACAACAGAGAAGCAATAATGCCGGCTACAACGGATTCTCCGTGGGTAATTTTAAATTTCAGATTAGACTCAATACTATGGCCGAAAGTATGACCAAGGTTGAGTATCTTCCTAATGCCCTCTTCCTTCTCGTCCTGCTCAATAATTGAACACTTTAATGATGCCCCTTTTATTATAACTTCTTCAAGTATCTCAATATCCTTATTAATTATATCGTTAAAATAGTTGTTAACCTTAATAAAGAGATTATAATCAGCAAGCATTGTATATTTTATAAGCTCTCCCATTCCGCTTATCATTTCTTTTTTAGGTAAAGAAGTAAGGAACTCAGGGTCTGTAATAACAATTTTGGGCTGATAGAATGTTCCGATAATATTTTTCTTGTTTTCGAAATTGATTCCATTTTTGCCGCCAATGGAACTATCCAGGCAGGCAAGCAATGTAGTAGGCACAATAATTAAGGGAATA
>JAUZPC010000347.1 GCA_030706105.1 Bacteroidota bacterium
AATGGAACGGAGTTTATTATTACTTTCACTCTGAGTAAATAATGTTTTTAATTTAAGTTTTAATTTTGTTTGGGTAAGTAAGATGAATGAAGAAAAAGGCACCAAAACTGATGTAATGATAGTTGAAGATGAGTCTATTGTTGCATTGGATTTAAAGCGCAGACTAATTAACCTGGGTTATGTAGTTACTCAAACTGCAAATTCAGCAAAAATGTGTTTTCAAAAGCTGGAGAATTTTAGACCCAATATCATCCTGATGGATATTGTGCTGAAAGGTGATATAGATGGTATTGAAGCTGCAAAGATAGTAAGGAATAAATATAATATACCGGTTTTGTTTTTAACGGCTCATAATGATGAGAATACACTTAACAGAGCTAAAGTAAGTGAGCCATACGGGTATATTTTAAAACCCTTTGAAATTCGTGACTTAAAAGATAATATTGAAATAGCTCTTTATAAGTTTAAAATGGAAGCTAAACTTAAAGAGAGTGAGCTAAATTATAGGACTCTATTTCTAACTGCTACAGATGCTATTGTAACTTTAAATAGCCATGGAGTAGTTTCTTCATTTAATAACAAAGCAGAAGATTTATTCGACTATAGTGAAAAAGAACTTGAAAATATTCATATATCTCATTTAATTCCTGGATTTTCTGCAATGAATTCAAGTTTTGTTAAGACTAATAATAACCTTAGCCTGGCAAATATAAAAGAGTTTACAGCAATAAAAAAGGGAGGATCTGCTTTTCCCGTTGAAGTATCTTTTGCAAAATGGGAAATAAATTCGGAAATTAAGCAGACATTAATTATCAGAGATATTACTATAAGGAAACATGCTGAAAGCATTATTAAAAAGTCCAATCGTGAACTACAGACCGAAGTTACTATAAAGACAAATGAATTAAACGCACTTATAGGCCAGTCTCCCTTTGGGATAAGGATCTTTGATGAATCAGGAAATATCGTTTTTAGAAATAAAGCCTTTGAGAACATAGTGAATTTGGATCTTGAAACATTTAATAATCCTAACAATATTTTTGATGATAATATATTAAGCCGTTATAACTATCTTGACCAGGTAAATAAACTTTATAAAGAAGGCGGACAGTTTGAAACTAAGCCTATTTATTTGGATCCTAAAAATTATAAGAGCGATGATTTAGAGAATAACGGCGTTATTCTTATATACCGCTACTATTCTTTAACAGATGAACAAAATGAAGTATATTCAGTTGTTAATTTTATAGAAAACGCAACAAGTAAGATGCTTTTGGACGAGACGAACAAAACCATTGCCAATATAAATAAGCGTACTTCTATAATACTTGAGACTTTAGAAGCAGAGAGAAAAAGGATTTCTCAGGAACTGCATGATAGCATAGGACAAATGCTTTTTGCAATTAAATATAATCTCGAAGCCTATGAAAAAGTGTCTAACACCGATAATGTACAATTCTCAGGGATTAAAGACTTGCTCTTTAACGTAAATAAAGAGTTAAGAAATATAATAAATCAGCTTCACCCTTCAATGCTTGAAAATTATGGTATCTTGGCGGCTATAGGTAAACTTCTGGAAATTGCAGCAGACAGCTCTAAAGCTAAGTATTCATTTAAAAATAGTATTGAGAATATCTCTCTTGAGAAAGATGTAGAAATAAATATATACAGAATTGTGCAGGAAGCATTAAATAATTCTGCTAAACATAGTAATGCAAAAAATGTAAGTGTAGTAGCGGCAAAGTTAAATAATATTTTTAATATAATAGTTGAAGATGATGGTATCGGTTTTGTTGTTAATAGTAATCAAAAGAACTATATGAATTATTCATATGGCCTTGCCGGCATGTTTGAAAGAGCTAATGCTATTGGGGCAAATTTGTATATAGAGTCTTCCCCGGGAAATGGGACGAAAATAATTTTAGAAATTCCACTGGAGAATTAATGGATAAAATAAGAGTATTTCTTGCAGATGACCATGCTGTCCTTCGGGATGGACTAAAAGTAGTTATCAATACAGATCCGGATTTAGTGGTGGTAGGAGAAGCTGAAGATGGGGAGAGTGTCCTTCCTTTGGCTAAGTGTTTGAATCCCGACATCTTGATATTAGATATAAATATGCCAAAAATGAACGGCATTGAAGCTGCAAAATTAGTTAAAGCAGAACTGCCAAATATTAAAATTCTTATGCTGACAATGCATGATAATGAAAACTACATCTTTGATGCATTATCTGTGGGAATAAACGGGTACATCTCTAAGAATTCCGATATGGATGAACTTTTAAAAGCGATTAAGACTATAGCACACGGAGAAGAGTATTTCCCTCCCTATATTTCTAATATTATTATTCAAAATTACCTTACAAAAGCACAGAAAACAACTGGTGAAGTATCAAACTCTTCCCTTCTGACCGGAAGAGAGAAGGAAATTTTAGTATTAATCTCAAAAGGATTAACAAGTCATGAAATTGCAGAAAAACTCTTTATTAGTTATTTTACGGTTGGAAAACATAGAAAAAATTTGATGAAAAAGCTTAAGTTAAAAAACACAGCAGAATTGGTTAATTATGCAATTAAAGAAGGGCTTGTTTAGAGTATAGATTTGTGGTAAAAAAGAGAAAGAATATTTATAAAGAACTGTCCGATATAAGTGCGCGTGAACCTGCTTTAAGAATCTTAATTATCCGGAATGGGCTGCTTGGGGACGTAGTTTTTATTGCTTCAATGATTGCAAAAGCAGTCGAATCATTCCCAAATGCGAAAATTGATTTAGTTTTGAGTGACTCTGCTAAGGAAGTATTAAAAAACTTTCCCGGTGTTAATAATATTTATACGTTGGGCAAAAACCGTTCAATTTTGGAAGATGCTAAATTTTTCTTTTCTTTAAGGAAACTGCATTACCATCTTGTCTTCGTTCAGGAAGTTAATACTCATTATACAATAATGAGTAAAATAGTGGGAGGACGATTTTCTGTCGGATTTCAAAATCAGCTTGGTTTTTTGCTCGATTTGGCCGTTAAAAGGGACGGGCATGCTGTAAAAGCTGAACTTTCTACTATATTAGCCCTTACAAATGAGGAATATTCTTATTTACCCCCTAAATTGTATGTTTCAAATAGTGAGTTGAAAGAAGCCGAAAAAATTCTTACTAATGTAGGTCTGGATAAAAAGGATTTTTTAGTTTGTTTTCATCCCGGATGCAGTGAAAAAAATTCTGTAAGAGAGTGGACCGCTGATGGCTATTCTACTTTGGCTAATAAATTAATAGAACGGTTTAATGCCAAAATAGTTGTTACCGGAGTGGAACAGGATTCTGGCATTATAAAAAGTATTACTGATCTTAATCCAAATATTATTTCATTAGCCGGCAAAACTAATATTAGAACCTTATTTGGACTGTTATCTTTTATGAAGCTGGTTGTTGGCCCTGATACCGGAACTTTACACATTGCAAATTCATTGGGTATTCCTGTAGTAATGTTAATGGGATATGCAGACCCAAACGATACCGGGCCCTATGACTTAAATAGTGCAGTTATTTCTGCTGAAAATGAATTGGAATGTATCCCTTGTAAATTTAAAGATCCTAAACCTGATTTGTGGAACTATTGTTCGGTAAATAGACCGGCAGTCTGTATGCAGAAGATTGAAGGTGACAGGGTTTTTGCTGTAGCTAATAATATATTAACTTTAGAAAAATAAAAAAATTGAATACTTACTTAAGAATATTAAATTTTGTTAAACCATATTGGAAACACCTTCTTCTTTCAATAA
>JAUZPC010000348.1 GCA_030706105.1 Bacteroidota bacterium
GAATTGCAAATAATTTTTTCTCAATGCAGTGGGCCTTTTTGCAGCCCACCCTGTAATTTTAATTCACTAATTACAATACAAGATTTCCTTATTAATGAAAGATTTTATTTTAGCTGCTCTTTAATTTAGCTCCATGGATTTAATAAAACAGACATCCATATTCCGTCTCAATGATATTTTTTGCAGTTAGGTTTTAGTAATATTATAATCCCCCTCTAGCTATAGCCTCGAGTGAACTCCCTTAATGATTATAGAAATTTTGTATGCAGCTTGTGAGTCACATCATGATTATTATCTCCCATTTAATTAATTTTTCCCATCAGATACAGTAATGTAATTTTACAATACTACCCGTGTAAAAAATTAAATAATTAAATATTATTCATTCTAAACATGAGGCTAAAATGAGAAAGATTATTCCATTCCGGTTAATAATTTTATTATTTTTTTTATTAACAGCATATGCTTTCTCTCAGCAGTATATATTGCTTGGCTGGAATGACCTCGGGATGCATTGTTCCAATAAGGACTTTTCAAAAATGGCTGTCCTTCCACCCTACAATAATATTCACGCCCAGCTGATTTTAAAAATGCCAAATCAATTACCACAAGTTGTAACTTCGGGTTATACTATTGAGTATTCCATCCCGGGAAATACATATTCTGTAGGTAAAACAAACTTTTGGACGTATGCACAGCAATTATTCAATTTACCGACTCCCCTGACTCCAAACATAGGCCTTACCGGCCATGGCTTGACAGGTATAATGGATACTACCGGAAACAATTTTATTACAACCGGGATACCCGTCACCCCATTCCAAGATGATGACCTTATCAATGAAAAACCTTATCATACTATACACCTGGAAGCAAAAGCAGTAGGAAGCAGTACCGTACTCGCCTTTACGGATGTTGTTATTCCTGTTAGTAATGAAATAACCTGCGTCAACGCTGGCTGTCACGCTTCAGAGCAGGCAATTTTGGATGAGCATGAAAATGTTTCCGGTTTCAGCATTACAGGGCCAAATTTATGCGCCAAATGTCATGCATCAAATGCTCTGGGTACAACCGGTAATTCGGAAGCAGGGATATTTTCATACAGGATTCATAACACGCATAAAGATTTACTTCCGGCAAATGATATCAATACCTGTTATAATTGTCATCCCGGGCCTAATACTCAATGTTTCCGTGATGTAATGCGAAATAACCAGAATAATCCTCTTAAATGCCAAAATTGTCACGGCACTTTAGCAGACGTTGCTTCATCGGTTGCCGGCGGCAGACGTCCCTGGTTGGATGAACCAAAATGTGGAAACACTACATGCCACGGTAGTAATTTTGCAGAAGAACCAAACAAATTATTTAGAATGTCGGAGGGACATGGTGGTTTATTCTGTTCAGCCTGTCATGGAAGTCCTCATGCTATTCTCCCTACAAGTCAACCTAACGATAATCTTCAAAATATCCGGCTTCAAGGTTTTGCCGGGACACTTAGGACCTGCCTAACCTGCCACACTTCTCCACCTCCGGGACCAGGCCCCCATGGTATAGTCTATACTTCAGTTGAACAGGGAAATTTTACTCCGGGCAGTTGCATCCTTTATAATGCTTATCCTAATCCATTTAACCCCAGGACTCATATAGACTATGCAATATCTAAATCAGGAAATGTCAAATTAATAGTTTACGATGTCATGGGAAATGTTGTATCTACTCTGGTAAATAATTTTCAAAATGCCGGTAATCATTCAATTGGTTTTTCCGGCAACTCCCTCGCTTCCGGAGTTTATTATTACACTTTGATTTCAGGAGATTTTAAAAAGACACACAAAATGTTGTTATTGAAATAGCTTTTAGGAAGAGGCCGTCTTAAAAGATATAAAAGTTTTTTATAGGCTTATGAGACGGCCTATCAGTTTGTAGTTTTTATAATGACTGGGGCATCGTTATGTTATACCCATCCGGGTCAGCAAACAGAAAAGTTTTCAAAAAGGTCCATCAAAAAGCGGTGTAATTATTTTTATTTCTTCCTTTAACACCTGGTAAATTTCTTTTGTTCAGGTGTTTCACAATAAAATTTTATTGTCTTCTTCACCATTTAATACCTCTATGTTTTCAAGCATTTCATTTGCTATTAATAAAAAGTCATCTCGAGGAATTTGTAAAATTCCAAACCGGAAAGGATAGCCCCAATGTTTTTTGTTTACAATAAAGGAAAGATGTTCCAGAATTGGTTCAATTGGTACTTCTCTTGATTTATAAAAATTTACATTCCTTCTGAATGGGGAAAAATTTTCGTCCATCTCAATCTGATAGACTTCAGAATCAGATATCCTGCCTATAGCGGTGAACTTCCGGAAAGGGGCATCTTCATTGAATTTTTCCTTGGAAGAATAATAGATAATACCGTCACCTTTTTTCATCCTTTTCAGAGGATTTAATTTTCCATGACATGCCTGAGCTATTCCTTCTTTAATACCTTTCTCCACATGGTCCTTGGAAGCAACTACGATCCAATAATTGTAATCTGACATGCAAATATCCTTTTTTACTATATACAATATATAATAAGCGTGATTATCATATGCAATAAAAATTACTCTGCCCTGTTTCAGTAATTATGGCTATTGATACAAAGCATATGGGCATTAATCTCTTATACTACTAAAAATCAGAGTTGCAATAATCCGGCAAAGAAAGCTGACAGCCACAAATCATTGTTTAACAACTAATCTGCGGCTAAAGCCGGAAAAGTTTTTATGCTCTCCTTGTCCACCAGATAAAGAGACTGTGTGATAATTCAACAAGATCAACAATTCCTAGTGGAGTAATAGTAACAGTTAGAGCTCGCATCTGCATCGTAGAGACGTTCTGAGAACGTCTCGTCATTATATATCTCTTTAATATTTAAACAGTTAGAGATCCTTGAAGTGCACGGTTAATGTTTTTATTTGTCGAATCAGGATTTAAACGATTATCATGATTACCCTGATTTGGGATAGATAGTATGATTTTCACACAGTCTCTGAATCTGGCGGCAAATTAAATAACAGCATATCTGCAATTTTTCATGGCAGATGTATTTACCCCCCTTCGTAAGGGGGCACAGGAGGATCCGGCCTGTCCTTTTTGTCACTGCAGTTGTTATTTAAGAAGTGTTACTTTTTTTACTGCTCTGTAGCTTCCTGCAGCCAACTCAATAAAATAGATCCCGGAACTATGATTTTTTGCGTCCCATACAGCTGAGTATGTTCCGGGTTTTTGTCTTTCGTTTTTGATTACCTGAACAACATTACCAAGCACATCATATACTTTAACCGTTATCAACTGTTCATCAGGAATGTTATACTGTATTGTAGTTGAAGGGTTAAAAGGGTTTGGATAATTTTGTGATAAACCGAATGTTATCTCCTTAGCCGGCTCACTTTCTTCCACGTCTGTAACTCTGGTATACGCTTTTGCTAAGAGCCAGTTCTTAGGATCAAAGACAATGCTTGTGACTTTCTTTTTGAATGGTATAACAAATCTTTCGGTCACATGCATCTGATACAAATTAAGCGTAGTATCCCCTCCTGCATATTTTAGCTGAAGCATAAAAGGCATTTTGAATAGCGGCGCTGTTAAAATGGATTTTGTCTGTTGAGAGGTTATTACCAGTGAATCATTATTTTGCACTCCACCGATGTTAAATACCGGATAACCCTCACCAAAGTACCACTGATTAAAAAAGTCGGTAAAATCTTTCCCTGATTTCTCTTCAAGAAC
>JAUZPC010000349.1 GCA_030706105.1 Bacteroidota bacterium
ATAAGTATTAATGGCGGTAATTCCAAGGTTGACTATCTCTATAGTATAATCCGGATATGTCCGTTCCAGTCTTTGCTGTAAATATCTTGAAAAGGCACCATTAGGCATATAAGGATACCCTCCCGCACTACTTTCACCAAGTACAAAAACTCTGAATGCCTTTGCCGGTTTATTTATCAGAAATATATCCTGAATAGAATACGGATAACTCCCCGTATTATAGAAATGTCTCATCGTTACATTTGGGTTAAGAATCCTGTATGGCTTCATTTCAGCCCACTGGCTGTTATCAACTCCATAATTAAACAGACGCAGACCCAACTCCAACAATACAAAAAACAGAATGGGGATAAGAACAAGTATTACATAAAAGTATTTTTTATTTATCTGAAGTGCTGATTCACTCTTCGGCAGCACTCCATTTTTCAATTCGTTATTTTCCGGTTTATTTTTCTTATTGTTTTGTTTTTTAGCAGACATATTTCTTATTATTATTTAATTAATTTTCGTCATAATTAAGAATCGGCTTAAGCCATCTTTCAGTTTCCTGCAGGCTAAGGCCTTTCCTCTTATGATAATCCGTAACCTGATCTTTTTCAATTTTACCGACATTAAAATACTTTGATGCGGGATTAGCAAAATATATTCCGCATACTGAAGATGCAGGGTACATTGCAAGATTTTCCGTTAATTTTATTCCGCAATTTTTTTCTACATCAAGTAATTCAAAAATAGAAATCTTTTCAGTATGATCCGGCTGTGCCGGATATCCCGGTGCCGGTCTTATACCTTCATATTTCTCTTTAAGCAGATCTTCACCGGATAGTGCCTCTTCCTTAGCATAGCCCCAGTATTTTTTCCTGACTTCTTTATGCATATACTCGGCAAACGCCTCAACAAGCCTGTCCGCCAGTCCTTTTATAAGTATAACACTGTATTCATCATTTTGTGACTGATATTCTGCAATAAGGCTTTCAATTCCAAGCCCTGTTGTAACAGCAAACATACCTATGTAATCTTTTACGCCACTCTCCTTTGGTGCAATAAAATCAGCAAGTGCCATATTGGGGACATTTGCAGCTTTAAGTGCCTGAGACCTAAGCGTATGCAAAACTGTTAACACACCTTTTCTGCCTGAATCCGCATATACTTCAATATCATCATCTTCTATTGTATTTGCAGGGAATAAGCCGAAGACACCGTTAGCGGTTAATCTTTTATTCTCTATTATAATATCTAACAGTTTATTTGCGTCATCAAAAAGCTTTTTAGCTTCTTCTGCAAATTGCTCATCTTCCAACACATCGGGGTATCTGCCTTTAAGCTCCCATGCTAAAAAGAAAGGGGTCCAGTCTATATATTCCCTCAGTTCAGCAAGAGGAAAATCTTTTATTACTGTCACTCCCGGATTCTCAGGAACGGTTACGGAATATTTACTCCAGTCAATTTTTACTTTATTTTTTCGCGCTTCCGCTATTGAGATAAAGGATTTTTTTGAGCTTCTGCTTAAATACTCATTTTTTAAATTTTCATATTCCCTTTTAACAGAACGAATAAAAACATCACGGGTTGCGGGATTTAATATTTTAGAAGCCGCCGGTACGCTCTTACTTGCATCAAGGACATGTAAAACGCAGCCGCTGTAATTTGGGGCTATCTTTACCGCCGTATGGGTGCGTGAAGTTGTAGCACCTCCAATTAACAAGGGAATCTTGAGCCCTCTTCTTTCTAATTCCTTGGCAACGTGAACCATTTCATCCAGTGAAGGAGTAATAAGTCCGCTTAGCCCTATGATGTCGGCTTTTATATCAATAGCAGTCTGAATTATTTTATCAGCAGGCACCATTACTCCAAGGTCAACAACATTATAGTTGTTGCATCCCAAAACTACTCCGACAATATTTTTGCCTATATCATGCACATCCCCTTTAACAGTAGCCATAAGGATAGTACCGGAATGACTTTGCTCTCCTGCTTTCTTACCGGCTTCAATATAAGGTGTTAATATTGCAACAGCTTTTTTCATTACCCTTGCACTCTTAACTACCTGAGGCAAAAACATTTTACCGGCACCGAACAAATCTCCTACAACAGTCATTCCCGCCATCAGGGGACCTTCAATAATCAGCAGCGGTTCTTTAATTTTTTCAAGAGCTTCTTCAACATCAGTATCAATAAATTCCACAATACCTTTTACTAACGCATGCTTTAATCTTTCTTCAACCGGCCATCCTCTCCACTCCTGTACCTTTGCTGCTTCTTTTGGATCATCTTTAAGTCCGGCGGCAATATTTGTCAATCGCTCTCCGGCATCCGGTCTTCTGTTTAACAGCACATCTTCAACCGGGACAAGCAATTCCTTTGGAATTTCTTCATAGACTTCCAACTGGCCTGCATTTACAATACCCATATCCATACCTGCTTTAACTGCATGATATAGAAATGCCGAGTGAATCGCCTCCCTTACTTTATTGTTCCCCCTGAATGAGAAAGAAACATTACTTACCCCGCCGCTAACCTTTGCCAGCGGCAAATTCTTTTTAATCCACCTTACAGCTTCAATATATTCAACCGCATAATTGTTATGTTCTTCAATACCGGTGCCTACAGTTAGAATATTTGGATCCAATATAATATCCTGAGGGGCAAGACCTACCTGCTTAGTTAATATATCGTAAGCCCGTTTGCATATTTGAATTCGTCTTTCAAGAGAAACCGCCTGCCCTTCTTCATCAAAAGCCATAACAACAGTGGCAGCGCCATATTGTTTAATTTTTTTGGCACGCTTAATAAAAACTTCTTCACCTTCTTTTAAGCTGATAGAATTTACTATCCCTTTACCCTGAAGGCACTTTAGCCCGGCTTCAATCACCTCCCATTTTGAAGAATCAAGCATAACAGGCACTTTAGCAATCTCAGGCTCTGAGGCAATTAAATTAAGGAACTTAACCATTGCAGCTTCTGAATCAAGAAGACCTTCGTCCATATTTATATCAATAACCTGGGCCCCGGCTTCAACCTGCTGGCGGGCAACCGAAAGAGCTTCTTCATAATTTCCGGCAAGTATAAGTCTTTCAAATTTTTTAGAGCCTGTAATGTTGGTTCTTTCACCTATATTAATAAAGTTAGAATCTTCCCTGATAATTAAGGGCTCCAGTCCGCTTAATCTTAAATATGGTTCAACAGTTGGAATCTTTCTCGGCTCATGCCCTGCTACAACATCAGCAATTGCATTTATATGAACCGGGGTGGTACCGCAGCATCCGCCCACTATATTTACAAATCCTGCATCAGCATATTCTTTTAATACTTCTGCCATAGCTTCCGGAGTTTCATCATATCCCCCAAGCTCATTAGGCAGTCCGGCATTTGGATATACACTTATATAACAGGAAGATATATTAGAAAGATCCTCTAAAAAAGGCCTCATCTGCTTAGCGCCTAAAGCGCAATTGAGCCCAACGCTCAGCAGATTTTTTGTGTGCGAGATTGAAATCCAAAACGCTTCGGTGGTCTGGCCAGAAAGAGTGCGGCCGCTAAGGTCAACAATAGTCCCTGAAATCATTACGGGAATATTAATATTGTTATCATCGCAATAATCTTGTATTGCAAATATTGCAGCTTTACAGTTTAGAGTGTCAAAAATAGTTTCTACAAGAAGTACGTCTGCACCGCCTTCAATCAAGCCTTTAACACTTTCCCTGTAAGAAAGCACAAGTTCATCAAATGTAATGGCTCTAAATCCC